>NZ_JBSQPW010000029.1:0-35064 GCF_055118575.1 Trichococcus sp.
GTCATTTTTTGATTGAAATTTAGAGTATTTTCGTGTAAAGTTGCCATTGAGAGAACCCCTTTCTATGGTTTTTGGTCGTACATTTACCATAACAGATAGGGGTTCTTTTTTCACACCTTTTGGGTGTGAACTGGAAAGACAAAATATGTTGGAAGACTGACGTTTCAAGACGTTTTCTGAAAATCTATGAATAATTCAGGTGTTTAGCTTTTCCTTAAGATGGCCAGGCTCTATCAAGCCATGAAGCAAGAGCTGGCGGTCTACTCCTTGGAGAGTTGCTCGTTGCGCAACTGAATCGCTTCAGCCGCCACTTCACTGTCCAGCAGACGGATCATTGTCCCTCTGTCATTATAATCGGCTTCATGTCCACGCCCCAGCAAGATGACTGTATCTCCAGGCTCTGCGATGGTGATGGCGTGCAGGATAGCTTCCCTGCGGTTTTCGATGTATTCATAGTTGTCCTTTTCGATGCCGGCAAGCATCATCTCAATGATCTGTACCTGCGGTTCTTTCCCGGTATCGTCCGTCGTCAGAATGACATAATCGGAAAGTTCCGTACCGATGCGGGCCATGATCGGGCGCTTTTCATGTTCGCGTTCCCCCGCCCCGCCGAAAACGGAAATGACTTTGCCTTGGGTGAATTCGCGTACCACACTCAATACTTTTTCCATTGCATCGGGCGAATGGGCAAAATCCACATAGACGCCGATGTCACTCGCTCCAGGAACGATTTCCAGTCTGCCGGTCACGCCAGCCAATGACGTTACCGCTTTTGCAGCATCTTCCAGCGGAATGCCCACAGCATAAACAGCCGCCAATGCCGCCAACGTGTTGGAGACGTTATAGAGCCCCACCAAGTTCGTTACGACCGGATAGCGTTCCCCATTTACGACCAGATTGAAGCGAGTCTGTGTGCGACTGTATGTGATATCCGCCGCGAAGAAATCAGCCGTCTCATCCTTTACACTGTAGGAAATGACTTCTGCAGCCGTAGCGATGCGATAGCTGTGGATCGTCTCATCATCCGCATTCAGCACTGCCGTTTTCGTCCGACCGTTTTTTCGGCCATTCCCCAGCTGGGAAAACAGCAGTTTTTTCGCTTCAGCATAGGCTTCCATCGTGTGATGGAATTCCATATGCTCATGCGTCAGATTGGTCATGATGGCGACGTCCAGGTCCAGACCCCATGCCCTGCCCATTTCCAAAGCGATCGAGGAAAGTTCCAGCGTGAAATATTCCGTTCCCCTCTCTGTCATGAGATGCAAGGCTTTTTGCATGGTGATGCTGTCGGGTGTCGTGTTTTTCGTTTTGTGCACTTCATCCCCGATATGCATCTCGATGGTGCCCATCAATCCGGTTTTTTTCTCCATTGCCTTAAGGATCGCTTCCACCAGATAGGTGACTGTCGTCTTTCCGTTTGTTCCTGTTACACCGATGACTTTCATCGCCTCGCTCGGATAACCATAAAAGCGAGTCGCAAGCAAGCTCATTGCTTTGTCTGTATCAGGAACATACACAACTGGGACAGTTTCCACCACATTTTGGATATCCTTCTGGGCAACAATCACACCCGCTCCATTGGCTACTGCCTTCTCTACGTAATTGTGGCCGTCCACTTGTGTTCCATCTATGCAGATAAACAGATCCCCCGATTGGATATCGCGGGAATCCTGACTGATCTTTCCAATATTCAACTCGGGATCCAAACTCCCGACAACTCTTTTCATTTTGAGTACATCGATTAAATCTGTAGCTTTCACGCAGATCACCTTTCCATCGACCCCTGTGGCCGTTTGGTCTATTCTCTCTAACAATACCACAAATGGAAATGTTCGGAAAGTCCCTTTCCTTGTTCGTTACCTGTCATCAGACCGCCGCTGTGGTAAAATGGGAATGAATAACAAATTGGAGGATAATGGCTATGCTGACAACCTATCACACTATCGCAGAGAGCGGCGTTTCCGAGATAATCATCAAAGGTTCCCGCTTCATCTGCAGCCTCAAACGTGTCCATTCTGAGGACGAGGCTAAAGATTTCATCCAAGCCATAAAAAAAGAACATTGGAAGGCGACTCACAACTGTTCCGCCTATCTGATCGGCGACCAGAACGAAATCCAGCGCGCCCATGACGATGGCGAGCCTTCCGGAACAGCTGGAGTCCCGATGTTGGAAGTGCTCAAGAAAAACGATCTTCGTTACGTCGCTGCCGTCGTCACCCGTTACTTCGGCGGGACAAAATTGGGGGCGGGGGGCTTGATCCGTGCCTACAGCCGATCGGTATCGACCGCATTGAAGGACATCGGCATCGTTAACCGCAGCCTCCAGACTAAAGTCGGTTGCATCGTGTCTTATTCCGCTTCCGGAAAACTAGAGAATTACTTGGTGCAATCGCCGTACACGCTGATCGAGACTCAATACACCGACAAGGTTTGTTTCTTCTGCGGCATCCCTACTGAAGACATCAACCATTTCCAGGGCACCATCACGGACGTCATGAACGGACGGGTCGTTTTTGAAATCGGCGAAGAGGATTACGTGGAGCGTCCGGTCTCCCCAACTTACGATGATACCGATGAAGGTGAAATCGAATAAAAAAAAATGAACGAGCCATGATTGCCTGTTTGGCTTTCATGGCTTGTTCATTTTTTTTTGTCGTCCTTTTCCCTTAACAGGCGATACAAAGTCCTGCGCAATCTGGAACGATCGCTGTCCAACAGATTGAAGGAGGCGATGAAGAGCACGACGCCATAAATCAAACCTGCTCCTAAAACTACCGTTCCCCAGAAAGAAGAAATCGGGAACAGAATGGCAGTCAAGGAAAAGATGATCGCTAAAGCATAAATGACCAAAACGGTCTGTCGGTGCGTAAACCCAAGCCGCAACAAACGATGGTGCAGGTGACTTTTGTCCTTCGCGCTGATGGATCGCTTGTGCAAGGTCCGACGAAGGACGGCGGCAATCGTGTCCGTCAAGGGAACCCCGAGAATGGCCACAGGTATCAGCAAAGATACGAAGGTGGCGTGTTTCAATCCGAACAAGGACAGCACCGCAATCATAAAACCTACGAATAATGACCCTGTATCTCCCAAAAAAATGGAGGCCGGATAGAAGTTGAAAGGCAAAAAGCCCAGCAAACTCGCAACCAAAAGGAAGATCATGACAACAGCGCTTACGCCCATATGCGAGGTGAAGAAATAGCTGACGAGTCCCATGGTCGAGAGGGAAATGATCGAAGTGCCCGTCGCCAAGCCATCCAATCCATCCATCAGATTCACTGCATTCGTGATGACCACAATCCATAGCATCATCACCAAGTAACCCGCTTCACGGAATTCAATCGTTCCGAAGTAGCTCAGTGTGAGGCTGTCAATTTTTATTCCCGAATAGAAATACAGGATGTTCGCCGCAGTAAGGATACCGATCATCTTTTGCCAAGGCTTCAGATCATAGTAATCATCGATGATTCCGGTCACCAGAATGATCAACGAACTCAAAAAAATGATAGGCGCAAAACCCGGACGAACATTGTCAGGGACCCCAATAAAGAAGGCACCCCAATAAGCCAAGAATATGGCTACGCCTCCCATCGTCGGCGTCTCTTTGCTGTGCACTTTCGCTTCGGATGGCCTATCCGTCCAACGGAACCTTCGCGCTGCCGAACGGAAAAGATAGGTGAGCAGCATACTCGCCAGAATTGTCGCACCGAAAAGAAGCACAAACCGTATAAAGAAACTCACCCGATCCCTCCTTTCACCCTTTATTTCCTTAATCATAGGCGATTCCGGCTATACATGCAAATCAACTCTCAAACAAATCGTAATAATCCGGCAACCTTTTTCAATCTTCCATCTGAAAGAACCCGTTCGCTTCCGCATACCGGTCTCCGGTAGTCGTATCGTACTGGATCAGATCATAATCCGCCAACAGCGTTTTTGCCTGCTCGGATAACCCTTGTCGGCTGGCTACATATTCACCGGTATCGGCATTCACATACTGCGTCTTTTCGAAAGCCGGCACTTGTTCCTGCAAAGCCATCAATAGGGCTTCAAAAGCGGTGACTCGGCTGCCGCTCAGCTCCAACACTTCCGGGAAGAAATAGATGGGACTGGTGATCCCCAGATTCTTTTGGACTTCTTCCGTGTTGCTGTAGATGAACATGGGCGTTTCGTGCATATTTTGGATCGTATTAGACGCATAAAGATCCTCGCCGAAAACGCTGGGCCAGTGGTCACCCCAAAATACGACGACGGTCGGCTCTTCCCACTCTTGGAGAGCGCCCAACAGATCAGCCAACGCTTGATCGCTGTACTGCAGATCCTGCAGATAGTTCCGGATTGTTTGGCTGGCAATGCCGGTTTCCGCAGCAGACGGCAAAACCGTATATTTATTTTGATAAGGCGTATGGTTCTGCATCGTCACCAAGTGGACAAAATCTTTTTCCTCGCTGGCTTTCAGGATAGCCAGAATTTCTGAATAGGCTGCGGCATCAGAAATATATGGATTAGTATCCAGCTTGTCCGTATTCGTCATCGTGTCCTCGTAAAGGAAAGTGTCAAAACCTAAAGTCTCATAGTTTTCCAGCCGCTTATACATGGTTGTATTGTAGGGATGGATTGCTGTTGTGCGGAAACCAGCCGCTTCCAAACGGGACACAACTGAAGGGAAATCGTCTTGGGATGACAGAAATTGCGTATACGGCGTCGTGATGTTCGCGGCGAACGGCTCCATCGAAAAACCCGTCAAAGCCTCGAATTCGATGTTGGCAGTTCCACCGCCATAGCCTTGGGATAACATTTCGCCGCTGTAGATCGTTTCCATCAAAGCCCGCGTAAACGGAATCGGATCACTCTGCAGATCCAAGCCTTCCAATTCAAGTGGGTCCGCAAAACTTTCATTCATGATGTAGATGATATTCGTTTCAGGCAACGCTGCAGTTCTTTCCGCATTGACCTCATCGGCAAGCTGCTGATAGGTTGCCTTCAACTCATCAATCTTTTCCTTTGAATAACCCGTCGGCATCTCCATCGATGCAGCCGAAAGGTTGTAAAGGAACCCGGCCACAAAGCCGGTGTTGTAATAATTCATCTGTTGGCTGTACGGGATCCAATAAGCTGTCCGGTCATAGGCTTTTTTGAGCAGGTTGCCTTCCTGTTGGAACTGGCCGGCATAGCCGAGCGCGATGCTTGTCGCAAAGAACACCAAGACGCGCGCTTTCCATCCCAATTTCACGGTCTTTTTGGACTTGGACTGACGCAAAGAAAAAAACACGAATGCCAGAAACAGAACAAGCACCAAACCAAGTGCAGCCAATGCCCTTCCGTTCAGCATCTCCAAAAGGAAGGTGGCCTCCGTCAGCATCTTCAAGTCGCTCGGGTAAACAGGCTCGTTCCGCTGCAGCATCTTTTCATAGGTCGCCATCCCGAGGATTCCTCCAGACAGCAACAGCAGTGCATTTGCCCAGCGGATGTTCCCTAACAACGCCCAAAGCCATAAGCCCAGCGTCACTACTACCCCCGTGCTGATCAGGAACTTTTCCGTATGCCACGCAAATACAAAATTCACGACCAGACCGGCATCCAGATCATTTTGGGTCCATTGAAGATAGAGATGGACTACAAATACGGTCATCAACAAGCTGAAGAAGTGCAAGAGCAGGAGATGCCCCCTGCTCTTGCACTGCAGCTCTTGATTTCCTTTCATCATTTTATATTGTTTGCTGATTTTCACTGCACAACCCCGCTATCTGAACAGATTAGGCTTCTTTCCAAAAACTGTCATAGACCGTTATCGGTAAATGCCGTTTATGCTCGGTCTTCGTGTACCAGCCTTCGATGACTTCAGCGTCCTTGTCCGGTATTTCCTTGCCTTCCAAATAAGCATCGATCATCTCGTACGTCACGCCAAGAGCCACTTCATCAGGCAATGCGGGGCGATTTTCTTCCAAGTCCGCTGTCGGAACTTTTTCATAAAGCTCTTTAGGTGCGCCCAATTCTTTCAATAGTTCACGGCCTTGGCGTTTGTTCAGGCGCCAAATCGGTAACAAGTCGGCTGCGCCGTCCCCGAATTTCGTAAAGAAACCAGTCACGGATTCCGCCGCATGATCGGTCCCCAGAACGGCCCCGCTGCTGTCGCCCGCTATCGCGAACTGGACGATCATGCGTTGGCGCGCCTTGATGTTGCCTTTGTTGAAGTCGGTGATTGTAAGCCCTGCTTCTTCAAGGGCATCGAGTGCGGCATCAGCCATTTCTTTGATGTTGACGACCAATTTTTCATCCGGCGAAATGAAGGCAAGTGCGGCTTGGGCATCGTGTTCATCAAATTGGATGCCGTACGGAAGTCGGACGGCAATGAATCGATAACTGTCATCGCCTGTCTCATCGCGCATTTCCTGGATTGCCAGCTGGGCTAGCCGCCCCGTCAAAGTGGAGTCTTGGCCTCCGCTGATACCTAAAACAAATGTCTTCAAAAAGGGGTGTGCCGCCAAATAATCTTTCATGAAATCGATGCTGATGCGGATTTCCTCTTTCGGATCGATTTCCGGTTTCACTCTTAACGCAGCAATTATTTCTTTTTGTAATGGACGCATACCTATTCACTCCTCGTTTGATCTGATTGGTTATTTAGTGCTTTCCAATAATGCGGCTTCTTCCTTGATCTGTTTCTTGATGTCTTTGATGGTAGCCATCTTATGATCATAAGTCTTCTGTGACAGGTCGACAGGATAGTCTTCCGGATTCAGGATACGTTTGTATTCATCCCACAGACCGCTCATTTGCGCCTCCGAGAAGGCTTTTACTTCTTGTAGCGATGGCAATGCATAAACCAACTCACCATCGACTATGATATCCTGCAGAACGGGACGCGCCTCAAAATCAGTGATGGTCTTGTTGATGTAAGTGAAAACCGGATGGAACATGTACAGTTCCGCCTCTTGATCGGGTTTTTCTTCCCAAAGCGCAATGTAATCCCCTTCCGACTTACCGTCACGCTTGCGTGTGATCCGCCATACCTGTTTTTTGCCTGGTGTGGAGACTTTTTCAGCGTTGCTGGAGATTTTCATCGTGTCCACCATTTTGCCATTCTCATCCGCAATCGAGACTAATTTGTAGACCGCTCCAAGAGCTGGCTGATCGTAGGCGGTGATCAGTTTCGTGCCGACTCCCCAGACATCGATTTTTGCGCCCTGCATCTTCAGGTTCAAAATGGTCAATTCATCCAAGTCGTTCGATGCGTAGATTTTTGCATCGGTAAATCCTGCCGCGTCCAATTGCTGACGGACTTTTTTGGAAATGTAGGCCATATCTCCGCTGTCTAAGCGCACACCGTTGAAGTTGATCTTGTCGCCCATTTCCTTCGCCACTTTGATGGCATTCGGCACGCCCGATTTCAACGTGTCATACGTATCGACAAGGAACACACAGTCCTTGTGGGAACGCGCATAAGCCATGAAGGCATCATAATCGTTGCGGTAGACTTGGACCATCGAATGGGCATGGGTACCCGAAGCCGGAATCCCGAACATTTTTGCTGCCCGGACATTGCTTGTGGCATTGAATCCTGCGATATAGGCTGCGCGTGTACCCCAAATGGCAGCATCCATTTCCTGGGCTCTTCTGGAACCGAATTCCATTAAAGGCTCATCATCACAGACATACCGCAAACGTGCAGCTTTTGTCGCTATCAGCGTCTGGAAGTTTACGACGTTCAATAAGGCCGTTTCAATCAATTGGCATTCTGCCAACGGACCTTCCACCTGGACGATCGGTTCATTCGCGAAAACGAGATCCCCCTCCAAAGCGGAACGGATCGTACCCGAGAAACGGAAATTTTTCAGGTATTCCAAAAAGCCTTCCTCGTAGCCGACATGCTCCCGCAAATAGGCGATGTCCGTATCCGTAAAACGCAAATTCTGTACGTAGGATACGAAGCGTTCCAGGCCCGCATAGACTGCATAGCCATTATTGAAAGGATACTTCCGGAAGTACAGTTCAAAAATTGCATGTTTTTCGGTAATGCCTTCATCCCAATAAGTCTTCATCATGTTAATTTGGTACAAATCAGTATGCAAAGCTAAACTATCATCGTTATAATCAAAACTCATCCAACTCACTCATTTCATCTTTGATCGTACGCCTCCGCATTCTGTCACGGTACCGCAGAAGGAAGTGCTCTATTTACCTATTGTAACGCAATTCCCTGTACATTTCCGCTTTTTTGTCCAAAATCCATCAGATTGATTATAGTGGTAAGCCTACATTCCCGCAAATACAACCGGCATTTCCGTGTAAACAAAAAACCATCCTGGCGGGCGAAAAAACGCCCGGATGATGGTTTGTTGTTTATTCGAGGCAAAGCGGGCTTGTCCCGCTTTTCTTTTTAATAAATGACTCGGATGCCGCGTGCTTCAATCTCTTGCTCGGACAGGATCGCCCGTTCACTCTCATCCACTCCGCGGGATGAGACTTTATCGAACAGAATTTTGACGGTCTGCAGCATGATTTTCAGATCCAGTATCAAGGAATATTTCTTGATGTAGATCAGATCGAAATTCAGCTTGCTGTTGAAGTCGGAAGCGTACTTGCCGTACACTTGCGCATATCCGGTGATACCGGCACGGACATTGTGGCGCAGATAATAATGCGGGTTCAATTCCTTGAATTGATCGACGAAGAAGGGACGCTCCGGACGAGGACCGACCAAAGACATATCCCCTAGCAGTACGTTAAACAACTGCGGCAATTCATCAATGCGCAAAGAGCGCAAATATTTGCCGACTTTTGTAACGCGCATATCATTGCTTGTTGCCAAAACCGGGCCTGAATCCTTTTCAGCAGTCACACCCATACTGCGGAACTTCAGAATTTCGAATTCCTTTCCGTCTTTGGTGATGCGTGTCTGCTTGTAGAATACAGGACCCTCAGAACTCTTCTTCACTAGGATAGCCGTAACGGCCATGATCGGCGAGGTAATGACAATCCCGATGAGCGCAACTGTGATATCGATGATCCGTTTCATAAGGCCATCTTCTGCCGGGATACGGAACGGAGAAACTTCGATGATGCTTTCATCCTCAATATTCATCATATTCGGATTGACCATGATCAGGTTCTCAAAACTGGTATTCAAGAACATTTTTTTCTCTTTGCTTGTCAGCATATCATATATCTTCAGCTTTTCGGATTCTTCGATTTGGCTCGCCAAGTAGACGATATCGATTTCTTCCAGATGCCTCAGTATGTTTTCATAATAATCAGAGAGCACGACATGCGTCACCACATGACGGATGCTTTTTGTATTCGTAAAATTATCCACCGCGGCAAATACTTCCTTTTCCATCCCGACGATCATGACCCGCTTGCTGCCGCTCATGCGCTGGTACATTTTGAAGACCAATACACGGAAAATAAATAATACGATTGTTCCCACAAAAAAGTTGATCAGGATGACCGACCGCGGGAATGCCAACCAACGCCCGGCAAAAGTCAAAGCCATGATGATCAATGAAAGGACGAATTGCCCGATGACCGTGATGAACAAGAAATCACTGATCGATTTGTTGTAAAAGATATACGTACCGAACAGGATATTAACGATGATGAAGATCACCGAGACATAGGCAATGCTTCCCTGAAAGGCATCGAAGTTTATCAATGGTATGTTTTTTCCGAATTTTAAATAAAAAGATAGCAGCAATGATCCGATGAACAACAGCACATCAACGATGCCGATGATAATTTTACGGGCTTTATTCCATTCACCTGTTTGATTCACGCCTAATCTCCTCCTCCTTGAACTAGCTTAGTATGAATGCATTCATTTTATCATAGTTTGTTCTTTTGCGATATTAAAGTTTGAATAGGCACTATTCCCTCCATCCCTGTATGAGAATATACTTCAAATATTATCCGACAACATAAAAGAACGTCCTCATCAGGACTATGGCCTGATGAGGACGTTCCGGAGCGGACTAGCTGTCGACAGACACTAATACCGGTTGTTTATTTCAATAGATCCTTCAATTCATCGTGTGTCGCTTGGCCCTCAGCTTGCTCTTTCATGACACGGATCGATGTAGGCAAGCCGAACAGACGGATGAAGCCGGCTGCATCTGTGTGGTTGTAGACATCGTCGCTTTCGAAAGTCGCAAAGCTTTCGCTGTACAACGATTTCGCGCTGACCACACCAGCATCGGTGATGTTGCCTTTATAAAGCTTCATCTTCACGAAACCTTCGACATTCTTTTGGGTTTCATCGACAAAGGCAGCCAAAGCTTTGCGTAATGGTGTATACCACAAGCCGTTGTATACAAGCTCCGCGTATTTGTTCGCCAGCAATTGTTTGTATTGGAAAGTGTCTTTGTCCAAGCAAAGTTGTTCCAATTTGTCGTGGGCATGGTACAGAACAGTTCCGGCTGGCGTTTCATAAACGCCTCTTGACTTCATGCCGACCAAGCGGTTCTCCACAATATCGATGATGCCCACGCCGTTAGCGCCAGCGATCACGTTCAATTTTTCGATAAGGGCGATTCCGTCCATGGCTTCCCCGTTCAGGCTGACCGGGATGCCTTGTTTGAATTCCAACGTGACATAAGTTGCTTCGTCAGGGGCTTTCTCAGGCGTCACGCACATCTCCAGGATTTTATCGTAATCAGGCTCGTTGGCGGTCATTTCCAGGTCAAGGCCTTCATGCGACAGATGCCACAAGTTTTTGTCTTTTGAGTAGTTTGTTTCCAATGTAATCGGAAGCGGCACGTTATGTGCAGCAGCATACGCAAATTCATCTTCTCTGGAAGTCAGTTCCCATTCTCTCCAAGGGGCGATGATCGTGATGTTCGGATCGAATTCTCTGATGCCGACTTCAAAACGGACTTGGTCATTCCCTTTCCCTGTTGCACCGTGAACGATTGCATCAGCATTTTCCAAGTGGGCGATCTTTACCATTCTTTTTGCGATGATCGGACGGGCGAAAGAAGTCCCCAATAAATATTGTCCTTCGTACTTAGCGCCTGCTTGCAATGTCGGCCAAATGAATTCTTCGACGAATTCTTTCTTCAAGTCTGCAACATACAACTTCGATGCGCCACAGTTGATCGCTTTTTCTTCCAATCGGCTGTAGTCATCACCTTGTCCTACGTCTCCTACTACGGCGATTACTTCACAGTTGTTGTAGTTTTCTTTTAACCAAGGGATGATGACGGACGTATCCAATCCACCTGAGTAAGCCAAAACTACTTTTTTGATTGATTCCTTTGCTGCCATGCTTTTACCTCCTTATACAGATTTCAATATCCGTTGCTTTTATGCATGAACTGATATCTACATTTCGTTTATTTAACAATATGCATTATAGCATATCTGCCATGAAAATCATCCCATTTTTTTACATTATTCTCATTTAGCTGTCATACCGTTTTCATTTATGCGGCTTTGTTTCGGAACAGCGAAAAAGAGAGAACAGAAAGGGATTCCCCATTCTGTTCTCTCGATGAATGATCCTGTTTATTTTGCGGTTTCTTGAGACAAAGTTTTTTTCCAAAGACCCAACGTCAATGCTGATACCACTGTTCCGATCGCCAAAGCCAACAAGAACATCAACGGACGGTTAGCCAATGTGATTACGAACAGGCCACCATGCGGTGCAGGGATAGAAACTGCCCATAATTGCGTCAACCCGCCCGCAATCGCTGAACCAAGGATGGAAGAACCGATGACGCGCATTGGATCTGCAGCAGCGAATGGAATCGCACCTTCAGTGATGAAGGAAAGACCAAGCAAGATATTGGAGAGTCCTGATTTTTGTTCGATATCCGTAAATTTGTTCTTGAAGATCAATGTTGCGATACCGATAGCCAATGGAGGAATCATCCCACCGGCCATTACCGCAGCCATCAAACTGCCATCGCCTGTGTCAGTAAAGATACCGATTGAGAATGCGTAAGCTGCTTTATTGAATGGACCACCCATGTCGATTGCCATCATACCGCCAAGAACAGCACCCAGCACAACTGCATTACCCGTTCCCAAGTTTTCCAGGAAGGTGATCATCGCCTCGTTGATTGTAGAGAAGACAGGTCCGACCAAGAAATACATCAACAAACCAGTAATCAACAGACCGAAAACAGGGTATAAGAGGATTGTTTTCAACCCATCCAACGTCCGTGGCAGGCCTTTGAAGGCTTTCTTCAGATATACCATGATGTAACCAGCCATGAAACCGGCAATCAAACCACCCAAGAAACCGGCATTTGCTTGGACAGCCAAGTAACCACCCGCCATACCTGGAAGCAACCCTGGACGATCGGCAATACTCATTGCGATGTAACCGGCCAAAATCGGAATCAGGAAGCTGAACGCCGCTCCACCGATTGCCATGAAGGAAATGAACAATGGACTGTCCGCACCCAACGACGTTTCAAATAGGAAGGAAATCGCAATCAGGATACCGCCGCCGACAACAAATGGCAGCATGTGAGAAATACCGTTCATCAAGTCTTTGTAGACTCTGCTGATGATTGATGGATTTTCATCGCTTGCGCTAGCAGTGACAGCATCGCCTTCGACATTCAGGATCGGTGCTTCTTGACGCATTGCTTTTGTGATCAGTTCTTCCGCCTTGTTGATGCCATCGCTTACCGGTCTTTGCAATACATGCTTACCGTTGAAGCGCGCCATTTCAACTTTTTTGTCGGCTGCCACGATGACGCCATCGGCACGGCGGATTTCTTCGGCCGTCAAGCCATTCTTGACACCGTCAGAGCCGTTCGTTTCTACACGGATATCAACGCCCATTTTTTCTGCCATTTGTTTCAATGAATCTTCAGCCATATACGTGTGTGCGATCCCTGTCGGGCAAGCTGTTACCGCAATGACGAAAGGTCTCTTCGTTTCGGTTGCTGCTACTGGGGCTACTGGCGCTGCTTTCGCTGCTGCCTCGGCTTGCTCTTTGGCTTCGCGTGCAGCTTCTGCTGCTGCGATTAAAGCCTGTACTTCTTCCGGAGTCTGAGCTTTCTTCAATGATGCAGTGAAATCAGGATTGATGAGTAAACGGGATAATGACGCCAAAACTTCCAGATGGACATTGTTTGCACCTTCCGGAGCCGCGATCATGAAGAATAGATTTGCTGGTTGGCCGTCCAACGAAGCATAGTCCACACCTGCTGCACTTTTTGCAAAAACAACAGCCGGTTTGATGACTGCTTTGTTTTTTGCATGCGGCATTGCAATGCCGTCGCCCAAACCAGTGGAAGTTTGCGATTCACGTTTCATGATGCCTTCTTTGTAAACTGCAGCATCATTGATGATGCCATTAGCGGAAAGACTTGCGATCATTTCATCGATGACGCCCTCTTTGGTTGTTCCTTGCAGATCCATAATCATCAATTCTTTTAGTAAGATATCATTGATTTTCATATTAATAAGTTCTCCTTCCTAAAGCTGACTGATAGTGACTTGTTTGACCAGAGCGTCGATTTCTTCACGGTTGGCTAAATCATCTGCAAAAGCGGTTGCGCTTCCGCAAGCGATACTGACTTTGAATGCTTCCAATGGATCCTGTGTTTTCGTGTACGTGCCAACAAAACCGGCAATCATCGAATCCCCGGAACCGACTGAATTCCGTAGGTTTCCCTTAGGTACCGTTCCATGATAGACACCTTCCGGAGTGAACAGGATAGCCCCTTTTGCAGCCATGGAAATGATCGCAAATTGCGCTCCCGATTCAAGTAATTTTTTACCGTATGGGAGGATATCCTCATCCGTTTCGAATGCAGTATCGAACAATTCGGCCAATTCATGGTGATTCGGTTTCACTAAAAGCGGGTGGTAAGGCAAAGCATTTTTCAGTTCCGCTCCGGTTGTATCAATGACGAACGTCACATTTTTCTCCGTCAGCCTTTGGATGATTGTTTGATAGTAATCTTCCGGCAAACTGGCTGGTTTGCTCCCGGCCAGGACTACGATGTCTTCACCCGGTATCAGTTCATCGAATTGCTTCAGGAATTCTTCTGCAACGGCCGCTTCAATATGAGGGCCTTGACCGTTCAATTCCGTTTCGACTCCTGATTTGATTTTGACATTAATGCGGGTCGCTTCTTCGACATGGGTAAAGTGGATGTTGCTCTTTTCCGCTACCAACCAGTCCTCGATGTATTTGCCTGTGAATCCGCCCAAAAACCCTAACGCGGTATTTTCAACATCCAATTGGTTGAGGATCCGAGAAACGTTGATCCCTTTGCCTCCAGGCAATTTGAAATCTTCTTGGATGCGATTTACCTCACCCAAATTGACACTCGGCAAATGGACGATGTAATCGATGGATGGATTTAATGTTACTGTGTATATCATTATTCAGCCTCCCAAATAGTTGTACTGTCTTTCAGGTTACGTTTGATTTCTGAAGGGACATTGTAGCTGATGATGCCGCAATCTTCGATATCGCAGACTTTCACGAAACTGACTTGTTTGAATTTCGAAGCATCCGCAACAACATAACTTTGCGCTGCATTTTCGATAGCAATCCTTTTGATGGTAGCTTCTTCGGTGTCGGGCGTCGTGAAACCGTATTGCTTATCGATGCCGTTGATGCCAAGAAAAGCTTTGCTGAAACGGTAATTCCTCATTTGCATTTGGCTGACCGGTCCGATGACTGCTTTTGTCTCCATCTTGATTTTGCCGCCGATAAGGATCGTCTCGAGTTGCATATCCGACAACAAACTGGCATGCGGGACACCGTTTGTGACGACCAGGATGCTCTTGCCTTTCAGGAAAGGAATCATCTCATAGGTAGTGGATCCGGCATCCAAAAAAATGATGTCTTGATCGCTCACTAATTGCGCTGCTTTTTCAGCAATCCGTTGTTTGTCCTGAACGTTTTTGGATGTTTTATCTTCCATCCTGTCTTCTGCTGAAACACTGTAGTTCCTCTTTGCTCCACCATGGACACGGATCAGGAAACCTGCTTCTTCAAGAGTGCTCAAATCGCGTCTGATCGTTGATTCAGAACTGCCCGTCTGATCGACAAGGTCCTGAAGTTTTACGATATTGTCTTTGGCTAAAGTGTCTAGAATGATTTTATGCCGCTCTTCTGTAAGCACTTTCCATCACCTCTCGTACAAAAATATACCACCTTCGTGTAAATAAATCAATCATTTTCCTCCAAAAACATTAACTTTCATTCAAAGGCATTCAGATGGGGATGAGCTACTATTCTTTGGATCTGCTTTCATAAATAAATTGGATACTTTAACGTCCTTTTCTATAAAAAAATAAATACAGACCTCATTTTTGTTAGAAACAGGGTCTGCATTTGATTTTTTATGGATGAATCTGATGCTTTCAAGCTCTCAGTGTTATAAATTAACGGGCCAAACGGCTTTGCTCGGAAATATTTTTCCTGAACCTGTAAATCAAAAATAGCGAACGTATGTAAAGATCGATTCCAATCGAGATCCAAACGCCGGCAATCCCCCATCCCAACATTTTCCCCAAAAAGATCACACCGATTATGCGCACCCCCCACATCCCAATAGCGGTACTGTACAAAGGCGATTTGGTATCGCCCATCCCTTGCAAAGAACCTGTCGTAATCAGGCTGATCGCAAGTCCCGGTTGGTTGAAGGCATCAATTCTCAGGGCGGTCACGATTTGACTGATTGCTTCAGCGTCCGAGGTGAACAGTTCGGCAAAATAAGGGGAGCCCACAAACAGAATGATCCCCAAGAAACTCATGACCAGCACGCCAAATGCTGCCGAGAGGACGGCGACACGTTTTGCCTCCTTGAAATCCAATGCGCCTGTACTGTTGCCTACGAGGGTGGTGGCAGCGGTGGCCAATCCGTACGCCGGCATATACACAAAGCTCTCGATATTTCCTGCAATGGAGTGTGCCGCAAAAGTTTTTGCGCCGATCGCAACGATCAATCCAAAATAGACTACTTGCCCCACCCGCATGACCAATCTTTCGAGTGCTGCCGGAATAGAAAGCTTCACCAATGGCGCATAATCACTTTTTACAAAAATGGATTTCAGTTCGAATGAAACCGAGGACTTCCTTATCTGTTTGTACAACAGCAGGCAGCCCAACAATCTTGCGACTGTTGTGCCTATCGCAGTCCCTACAACGCCAAGCGCTGGAATCGGTCCGATACCAAAAATAAGAATATAGTCCAAGCCTACATTCAATACATTTACGATTACGCTGACCTGCATCGGGGACTTTGTATTTCCGGATGCCCGCAGGATGCTTCCGAAAATGGTCATGACCGCTAAAAAGACTGAATTGCCACCCACAATGTAGAAAAATGCAGTGGAATAAGCCATCACTTGGTCATCGGCACCCATCAGCCCCAAAAGCGGCTTCCCAAAAGCAAGCGTCAGCAAGCCAAAAAGCAAGCCGATGATCACTGCCGAAAATGTGGACTGTTCCGCAATTCGGACAGCCCCTCCCCTATCCTTCGCCCCTAATTTCTGGGATATCAGGGAAGAAGTTCCCACACCTAATGCTATGAATATCGCCAAATAAACATTCAGGATCGTATTGGCAACGCCGACTGCCGTTACAGCCATAAGTCCTATCTTTGCTATCAGCAGTGTATCGACGAAGCCTACCAACGTCTGCAGCAGATTTTCGATTGTTGCAGGGATTGCCAAATTAAGAATTCTCTTTCCAGTGCTTTCTTCCATATTATCACCTAGTTCATCTTATTGTATTGCGCAATCACTTTTTGCAGTTTCTTCATTTCATCATCCAAATCGGCACCTTCACTAACATGCATCAGCGCGTGCTCTGTTTGGGCTTCCAGAAGGATATGACTGACTTTCTGGATGGCGGATCTGGTCGAATTCAACTGGATGATAATGTCTGCATACTCTTTCTCCTCGAGGATCATTTTTTTGATTCCCGCCACTTGTCCTTCAATCCGATTCAAACGTTTAACCAAACTGTCTGTCCTGTGTTCCTGTGAATGAGACAAAGCTCGCACCTCTTTTTTATATAGAATATGCCCCCATAGGGCATATTAATTATATGGAAAAATTCATCAGGAATCAACTTCGTCACTAAAACTGTGTTATTTGCAACAAAATAAGCAGAAAAAAAGGATCGGATAACTATTTCTGGCCATTCGGTCCTTCTGCTTGTAGAGTTCAGTGCTCGATTTCTAGAGTGGGATTCATCACACAGTGTAGTTGAACTCTGAATCCCAGAAATCTCCGCCTAAGCTGAAAACACCACCCCGACCAAAACCGGGTCGGGGTGGTGTTTTCCTCTTAGTGCTCGATTTCTAGAGTGGGATTCATCGTATCCTTTATTACATCATGCCCATTCCTGGGTCCATGGCTGGGGGTGTTGCTGGGGCTGGGCGGTCGGCTACGATCGCTTCTGTCGATAGGATCAGGGCAGCAACGCTGGCTGCATTTTGCAAAGCGGAACGTGTCACTTTAGTAGGATCAACAATTCCTGCTTCGATCATATTTACCCATTCATCGGTTGCGGCGTTATAACCCATACCAACTTCAAGTCCTTTGATTTTATCGGCTACAACGGAACCTTCTTTACCAGCATTTTCAGCGATTTGTCTCACTGGCTCTTCCAATGAACGTGCTACGATGCGAGCACCTGTCGCTTCGTCGCCGATCAGTTCCAACGCTTCAACGCGTTTTTGAACGTTGATCAAAGCTGTTCCACCACCGGATACGATACCTTCTTCAACAGCGGCGCGGGTTGCGTTTAAAGCATCTTCGATACGCAGTTTGCGTTCTTTCAATTCAGTTTCAGTAGCAGCTCCGACTTTGATGACGCCGACGCCTCCGGATAATTTCGCAAGACGTTCCTGCAATTTCTCGCGATCGAACTCTGAAGTTGTTTCGGCTGATTGGGCACGGATGATCGCTACACGTTGTTCGATGGCTTCTTTTTCGCCGGCTCCTTCAACGATGGTTGTGGAATCTTTGGTTACGACAACTTTACCTGCGCGACCCAAATGTTCTACGGTAGTATCCTTCAATTCCAAGCCTAAGTCCTCAGCAATGACTGTACCGCCTGTCAGGATTGCGATGTCCTGCAGCATTTCTTTACGGCGGTCACCGAAACCAGGTGCTTTGACTGCCGCTACATTGAATGTTCCGCGCAATTTGTTCAATACTAATGTAGGCAACGCTTCGCCGTCAACATCATCAGCAACAATCAACAATGGGCGTCCTTGTTGCAGGATCTGTTCCAATAAAGGCAAGATGTCTTGGATGTTGGACAATTTGCGATCTGTGATCAGGATATAAGGTGCTTCTAATTCAGCTTCCATTTTATCGTTGTTGGTAACCATGTATTGCGACAGATAACCACGGTCGAATTGCATCCCTTCAACAACATCCAACTCGGTTTCGATCCCTTTTGATTCTTCGATCGTGATCACGCCGTCGTTGCCGACTTTCTCCATCGCTTCCGCAATCAATTCGCCGATTTCTTTCGATCCAGACGATACAGCAGCGACCTGTGCGATTGATTCTTTCGAATTAACGGTTTGGGAAATTTCCGCTAAACCTTTTACAGCTGCTTGTGTCGCCAACTCAATGCCGCGACGGATTCCTACAGGATTTGCTCCTGCAGTAACGTTCTTCAGCCCTTCGCGAACGATTGCTTGTGTCAGAACAGTGGCAGTAGTAGTACCATCACCGGCAATATCATTTGTTTTGGAAGCAACTTCAGAAACCAGTTTCGCTCCCATATTTTCGAAGCGGTCTTCCAATTCGATTTCTTTGGCGATCGTCACGCCATCATTCGTGATCAATGGAGAACCGTACGCTTTTTCTAAAACAACGTTGCGGCCTTTAGGTCCTAAAGTCACTTTTACGGTATCTGCTAAGATATCCACACCACGAAGCATTGCTGCTCTTGCATCTTCTGAAAATTTAATGTCTTTTGCCATTTTATCGATTCACCTCATGAATTATATTTTTAGTCCAGGATTGCTACGATGTCGCTTTCTTTGATCACTAAGTATTCTGTGCCTGCATATTTAACTTCTGTGCCAGCATATTTTTCGAAAAGGACAGTATTTCCCGCCTTGACGGTCATTTCGATTGTTACGCCGTTGTCTGTAACGCGACCTGCGCCCACAGCAATAACGGTACCTGTTTGGGATTTTTCTTTAGCGGATGACGGTAAAACGATGCCGCCTATAGATTTTTCCTCTTCTTTGGCAACTTCTACAATAACACGGTTTCCTAATGGTTTTAACAAGATGATCCCTCCAAAATTAAGTTCATTTTAGCACTCGTCGAGTTGGAGTGCTAAGTTACATTTCTATATTAATCAATCTCCAATTATTTTGCAAGAGGGAAGCCGATTTTTTCCGATTCTATTTTTTTGCGCTATTATGCTATACTGTTTATCAAGCGCAACAACGTCAGTTTTATCAGAAAGGTACTATTACTATATGAATAAAAAAATTCGTTCCAGGTTAACGTTAGCCATACAGATCATCCTCATCTATCTCGCTTCCCAACTGCTGCCGGTCTTCATGCTTTTTTTCATTCCGGAGCCAGATCGTATCACAGCTGCCATGAATCTCTCGTTATTCTTCGCTTTCCTGGGAACGGTGCTTATGGTAGCATGGAATAGCAGAAAAAAATGGACCCCACAAAATAGTCTTACGAATCAACCGACTGCCTCAATCGGAAGAACGCTCACGACCGGAGTCTTCGGTTTCGTGGGAGCAGTCCTGATCCAGATCGTTGCAATGAATGTGGAGTATCTTTTGTTCAAAATGCCAGTCGTTTCCGAAAATACCGAAGTATTGCTGGACTTGACAAACCGCTACCCGTTCTTTATTTTTAACATTATCATCTTTGCACCTGTGATGGAGGAATTTGTATTCCGAAAAGCGATTGTCACGCATCTGGTTGACGCAATCGGGATGGTCGGCGCAGCCACCATCAGCGCTTTGATTTTTGCGATTGCGCATAATGATGGGCACTATTTGGTTTACGGCTCTCTGGGGCTATGGTTCTCTTACCTTTATTACAGGACAAGAAACATAGCGGCTCCGATGATTGCGCATGCGTTGATGAATGCCGTATCCGCTTTGCCGATTCTGTCCCAACTCATTTCGTAAGACACGCGTTGCCCGCTATTTAGGAAAAAGAAAGGAATATCATGACTTTAAAAAATCTATTAGTTCAAGTAATCATCCGATTCGTTTTCGCAATCCTCTTCATCTCGTTGGCAGTCGATGCCGTGAATACTGCAGGCTGGGGATTCATGGCGATCATCAGTGTGCTGTTCGCAACAAGTGATATCGTGAAAGGCGTGCGCATGTTCAATGCCTACCTGAAGATCAAGGACAGCATCGACAAAAACTAAGAAAAGCTGAACGGGTTCGTTCAGCCCTGAAAAAAAAGAAGGATTGAGGTCCCCTCATCCTTCTTTTTTACGTTTTCTTCCACTCGGCTGCCGACTTTGCTCAGCCGATATCATTGTCCAAGAAATAGATCAACGTCTGCAATTCATTCGTCAAATCCACATTCTGAACGCGGACATTTTCCGGAACGGAAAGACGGATCGGGGTAAAGTTCATGATGCCGCGAACACCCGCTTCGGTCAGTCGGTTGGTGGCATCCTGCGCCACTTCTTGGGGAACGGTCAAAATGGCCACATCAATCTGCTGGATGCGCAATTGCTCCACCATATCCGTCATCGGGTACACAGGTACACCGCTGAGGATTTTGCCGACGATGCCTTCATTGACGTCAAATGCGGCACTGATGCGCACATTATTGCTGACATGAAAGTTGTAGTTCAACAGGGCATGCCCCAAATTACCTACACCAATCAAAGCCACGTTCGTCAGACGGTCTTGGTTCAAGGTTTTACTGAAGAAATCCAGCAAATACTCGACATCATAGCCGTATCCCCTTTTGCCCAGTGCACCAAAATATGAAAAGTCCCTGCGGATAGTAGCGCTGTCCACTTTTACTGCTTCGCTCAATTCAGTGGATGAAACACGTTTTTTACCAGCGTTATGCAAAAAACGCAAATAGCGGTGGTAAATCGGCAACCTCCTTGCCGTAGCTTTTGGAATATCATTCGTCGACATTATTTTCTCCACTTCTTTCCTCTTCATTTCGTACCTCATATTGTTTGCCCAGTTGGCACAAACTTTAAAAAGTATGTTCACATACTTAAACTTTCATATTATATTAGCTATTATATCATCTGATTGTGAAAAATCTACTAATTTGTTCGAAACCGGACTTGATTGTGAAGCCTTATTTGAACAACATGTGAAATACACTACTAATCGTAAGCGCAGCCACAGATGTTTTTCACATGCACAATTACGTGAATATAGCAATAACTTTGCTTGTCCCTATCGAATCAGTGGTTGCTGTGATAAAATGGAAAGGATAACTGCGAGTATTCATTCAGAAAGAGGACACTACATATGATTTTACTGCAAGGACAAAATTTGGCGCGCCTGTTTGGGGCAAGCGTCTTATTCGACAATATTCAAATTACAGTTCAGGACCATTCGCGCATTGCGCTCGTCGGCCGAAACGGAGCAGGAAAATCAACCCTGTTGAAGATTTTGGCAGGTATCGAAGCGACGGATGCAGGCTCTGTTTCCAAGAGCAAGGATGTTACAATCGGCTACTTGGATCAGCACAGCGCGGTCGATTCCTCCAACACAATATGGCAGGAAATGTTGACCATTTTTGCCCCGCTCATCCAATTGAGCAAGGAAGCTGAGCAAGCGGCTTTCGCTTTGGGCGATCCGGACCTGCTCGAAGATGAAGAAGCCTACCAAAAAGCTTTGGAGCGCTATGATTTTCTCCAGCATACGTTGCATGAAAAGAACGCTTACGGCTATGAATCCGAAATCCGTTCGGTGCTGCACGGGTTCCAGTTCTATGAAGAAGATTACCATCGTCCGATTTCCCAATTATCCGGCGGACAGAAAACAAGGCTCGCCTTGGCCAAAATCCTGCTTGAAAAAAACGATCTGCTGATTTTGGATGAGCCTACCAACCATCTGGACATCGACACGTTGGCTTGGCTGGAAAATTATCTGATTGGCTATAACGGCTCGCTTTTGATCGTTTCCCATGACCGTTATTTCCTGGATAAAGTCGCCACTGAAGTCTACGAAATCAGCCGCCACAAAATCCAGCATTACAAAGGCAACTATTCCTATTATCTGACCGAGAAAGCCGCCCGCCTGGAACAGGAACTGAAAGCTTACGAGAAGCAGCAGGACGAAATATCCAAATTGGAGGATTATGTCGCCCGCAATCTGGCCCGTGCCTCCACGACCAAGATGGCGCAAAGCCGCCGCAAACGGCTTGAGAAGATGGAGCGGATGGACAAGCCAAAAGGCGATGAACGCTCCGCCCGCTTCTCCTTCGAGATCGCCAAAGAGAGCGGCAACGTCGTACTGACGCTCGAAGATGGCGCGGTCGGCTATGCGGATACGGTCCTGGCTGACCCGATCAACCTAGATATCCGCAAACAGCAGGCCATCGCGATCGTCGGTCCGAATGGAATCGGCAAGTCCACTTTGCTGAAGTCGATCATTTCCGAGATTCCGCTTCTGAAAGGCCGCGTCCAACTCGGCGCCAATGTGGATCTGGGTTATTATGATCAGGAATTGGGCAACCTTTCTAAGAACAAGAGCGTTCTCGCTGAAATCTGGGACCTTCACCCTACACTAAATGAAAAAGATGTGCGCAGCATTTTGGGTAGCTTCCTGTTCTCAGGCGCCGATGTCGAGAAAACAATCCCGGCATTGAGCGGCGGCGAGAAGGCCAGACTTTCGCTCTGCAAGCTGGCTTTGGACCAAAAAAACTTCCTCGTTCTCGATGAACCCACGAACCATTTGGATATCGACAGCAAGGAAGTGCTTGAAAATGCCTTGATCGATTACGATGGCACCCTGCTTTTCGTTTCCCACGACCGCTATTTCATCAACCGGATCGCGACCAGCATTGTCGAACTCTCTGCTGAAGGCAGCAAATTGTACCTCGGGGACTACGATTACTATATTGAGAAGAAACAACAAGAAGCGGCGCTGGCAGCTCTGCAGCAAGCCGAAAATGCTGCTGAAGCGACTGCTGCTGTCGAACCTCTTTCAAAAGCCAAAGGGGATTACGTTTCTTCCAAGGAAAAACTGAAATTGGAAAGAAAGCTGGCCAGGCAAGTTGAAGCTTTGGAGGATGAATTGGCGTCTGTCGAAGAGTCCATCGCCGCGATCGAACTCCAGTTGACAGAGCCTGAAGTCTATGGGAATCATGAAAAAGTTCAACAGTTCAACCAGCAATTGCTCGCACTCCAAGCGCGTCAGGACGAGCTGATGCAGGATTGGGAAGAGCAGACCACTGCGCTCGAGGAACTGAGCGAATAATCAAGCGGATAACCGTTTCGGCTTGTGCGCTTCTTACTGTTTTGGTTGAGCCGCTGCCGGAACTTTTGTCAGGATGCAAGGGAACAAGTACACATAATAGGAATATGGAGGTAAGAATATGTTGGAAGCCGTTTTATTTGATATGGATGGTGTCATCATCGATACGGAACCATTCTTTTTGCGATCGGAAAGTATGTTGTTGAAGGAATTTGGAGTGGACACCGAGCTGGAATACCATTTCCGCTACCAAGGGACCACGCATGAATATATGTGGGAAACGATGAAAAATGAATTCAACCTGGATGCTCCAGTCGGAGAATTGGTGGAACGGGCGAACGTCATCCGGAACCGTCTGATGGAAGAAGACGGCCTGCAGCCGATCCCAGGTGTGATTCCCTTCATTGCGCGACTGCATGAAGCTGGTGTCCCTTTGGCGATTGCCTCGTCCTCTCCGTTGACGGATATCCATAAAGCCGTAAAGTCTTTGGACATCGAAAAGTATTTCAACTACTTTGTTTCGGGTGAGAGCGTTGCACGCTCCAAACCGGCACCTGATATTTTCCTGGATGCGGCCGAAAACCTGAAGGCCAAACCGGAAAACTGCGTCGTCATCGAAGACTCAAGAAATGGGGTTGCTGCTGCGCATGCTGCCGGCTGCAAATGCATCGGTTTCCGCAATCTGGAGTTCCCACCTCAGGATCTGTCCTTGGCAACCATCATCGTAACCGGTTTTTCGGATCTCGATGCCGACTACTGCAGAGCGCTGATCGATTAAATGCAAAATCAGAAAGCTGACCAATCAGCTTTCTGATTTTTCTCATTCTCCGAGCACCAAGCCGGGATGAGCATTCAGATCGTATCCGGCAAAATTTTTCTGCCGGTATTCAGTGTAGGCCGCAGCCCCGATCATCGCAGCATTATCCCCGCAAAGCGACAATGGGGGAATGACGACATCGACTTCCGGAAGCTCTTGCGCCATTTTTGCGGACAACGCCTCGCGCAAGCCTCTATTGGCGGCAACTCCGCCAGCCACCAGCAGCTGCTTGATGTTCTTTTCCTTGGCTGCGCGCAAAGTCTTATGCACCAGCACCTCCACGACGCTTGCCTGGAAACTGGCGGCCAAGTCATAGGGATTGATGTCATCCCCTTTTTGGCGCGCATTATGGACGGTGTTGATGACGGAACTTTTCAGTCCGCTGAAGCTGAAATCGTAATTGTCTTCCTTGATCATCGCGCGCGGAAAATGCATCGTTTCCTCACCTTCGTGAGCCATTTCATCCATTTTTTTCCCGCCTGGATAAGGCAAGCCCAAAATGCGGCCGATTTTGTCGTAAGCTTCTCCCGCAGCATCATCCCGCGTTTCGCCGATGATGTCGAAAGAGCCGTCGTTTTCCATATACACCAATTCCGTATGTCCTCCGCTGACCACCAAGGAAAGCAGCGGATAGCGCATCGGCGTCACCAACTGATTCGCATAAATATGGCCTGCCATATGATTGACCGGAATGAGCGGTTTCTGATGCGCAAAAGCCAAAGCTTTCGCCGCACTTACACCAATCAGCAACGAGCCGACCAAGCCAGGACCATCCGTTACCGCAACCGCATCGATGCCATCGAAAGTGACTTCGGCCTCATTCATTGCCGCTTCAACGATTTGGGTGATCTGCTCGACATGATGGCGGCTCGCCACTTCCGGCACGACCCCGCCAAAGCGCATATGGCTTTTGATTTGGGAAGCTACAACATTCGACAGGACTGTATTTCCATTTTTCACCACAGCTACGCTTGTTTCATCACAACTGCTCTCAATCGCGAGTATGGTCACATCTGTTTGCGCCATCAGCCTTCCACCTCCTCTTGTTTTTCCGATGTCAGCGCCAATTCCATGATGTAGGCATCCTCGATCGGATTATGATAATACTCTTTTCTTCGGAATATTTCCGTAAAGCCTATTTTTTTATACAGGTTATAGGCAGCATCATTAGAAACACGGACTTCGAGCCAAAGCCGCTCCATGCCCCTTTTTTTCAGCAAGGCAATCATTTCCTGCAACAATTTTGTTCCGATTCCTTTCGCCTGATGATCAGGGGCTACCGCAAAATTGTTGATTGATGCCTCATCTACAACCGCCATGCAACAAATATAGCCCACCAGCTTGTTTTCCTCCATATAACCTACATAAATAGAATGATTGTCCTTCAATTCAGACAGGAATGAGGATACTTTCCAACTGGAATGCCCCTCATTGGCCAGCATTGTAAGTTCGTACAAAGTCTGTGCATGTTGGTCCAATTTGCCTGCGTCCGTCTTCAGGTCGCATATTTCAAACGTGCGTTGCATGAACATCTTCCTTTTCTTCCGATTGTTTTCCTGCCAAAGGCCATACCATATCCAAAGCGTCTTCGCCGTCACCGTGATAATAATGCTGCTTTATCTGCTCCGGCAGAAAACCCATTTTCGTGTATAAAGCCTTCGCCCGATGGTTTGAAATCCGCACTTCCAAGCTGATGCTTGTGGCGCTTTTTTCTTCCGCAAAGCTTCTCAACACGCGCAACAACAACGTTGCCGCGCCAATCTGCTGAAATTCGGGCACTACCGCCAAATTCGTTATATGAATATCTTTCCCATCCAATCTTGCACCCAAAAAACCGATAGGCATACGGCCTTCATACAAAACGTAATAAAGCGACTTCGGGTTGTACAGCATATCATTTTCCAATGCTGTCCTTCCCCAGGGTGTTGCGCCATCGTAGCTCATCCGCTCGATATAAAGAATATCGGGAATGTGCTGTTTTTCGCCGACCATCAATCTGACAGGAAGCTGGTTACGTAGCAGATAGGTTTTCTCATTGGAGAGAACGCGCTTTGAATGGATTTTGGCCAGAACATCAAATCGGATTTCCTTATACATGGATTTAAATCGATGAATCCACTCTCTCAACGTAGTCTTCCCTCCGATTACTAAGATGCTGTTGTTCCCATTTTTCTTCAGCTTCCGGTTTTTTTAAGTAGGACGGCACAAAGGTGTGCGGATCCTCCGCGGTCGCGGATTCCGAAAGTGTGGCCAGCACGCTCGCGCGCGGTAAAGCCTGTGATTCTCCAGCAAATAGCGCGCGTTCCTTGAATAATTCACCGATGCGTTCGCGGTATTTGCTGACATCCTCTCCCACGAACAGATAAGTGCCTTCTTCCGCCAACAAGCGCTGGAACCACTCTTCGCTGGCTATATGTGTGTCGGCAATCCGTTCCACCAACAAATTGTCCTCGAATTGATAAACAGCTGTGTAACAGTTCCCCCTGCGCGCATCAATCATAGGAACAAGCTTGTGCGCAGCCCCTTCGCAATTGCCGGCGATAACCTTCAGGCTGGAGATCGGCACTAAAGGAATCGCTAACGTCCATGCCAAAGTTTTCGCGATGGTCGCTCCGATCCTGACTCCTGTGTAGGAGCCCGGCCCCTTAGCGACTGCGATGCATTCCAAATCGGCAGGTTTCCATCCGGCAAGTTTCATGACATGATCCACTGCTGGCATCAATTGGGTACTGTGCTGAAGATTTCCGTTGGTGGTGACTTCTGCGAGCAAGCGGCCATTTTCGCATACAGCCGCACTCATGGTTTGGTTTGAGGATTCAATGGCTAATGTTTTCATCTAGATAGCCTCCTTTGACTAATTAATCTGCTCATCCAGTATAGCATTTTAACAGGACGATAAAAAGTATGTGTCCTCCCGAATTCTTTCCGAATGACGCGGGATGTAGCAATCCGGTTCAAGTGCTATTGCTTGATTTTGATACCAGATAAGTTAAAATAGGTTATAGTAAGCAAAGCCAATAAGTGTGACATCAAAAGGAGGAAACATCATGAATTCAAATTTGGGCGATAAAGCAAAAGGCATGAAGGATAAAGTGGTCGGCAAAATCAAAGAAGAATACGGCGACTTGGTGGATGACTCAAGCAAAGAATTGGAAGGTAAACTCCAACAAGCACGCGGCGAAGCAATACAAAAAAAAGGTGAAATCAAAGAAGATCTCCATGACAAAGCCGATGATTTAGCAGATAAAGCAAATGATAAAATCGATGAGTGGAAAAAATAAGACTCATTTTTGAAAGAATAAGATTATAAGCCGCCCCAACAACCTAAATCGGTTTGTTGGGGCGGCTTATTCTTTTTTCAAAGTGATTCACCATTGATTGGTGGAATCACTTTGTCGATGCACGCTTAATCCATTCGGTGGATAAGCTGATTTTTTTGGATATTTTGCGCGGATAGGCGATGCGGTCAAGCAATAAGGATACACCTGTCCTGCCCATCTCACGCGTATCGACTCGGATGCTCGACAACGGTGGGTAAACGTATTTGGCAACCTTGCTGTCGTTGAATCCGACTATCGAAATTTGATCCGGCACCGCAATATCAGCTTCTTGAAGCGCACGTAAGGCTCCTATAGCAATCGCATCATTTTCGGCAAACAAGAAAGTCGGAAGTTGTTTCCCATTGTCGTTAAGCAGCTGATTCATCATCTCGTATCCCGAAGAAGTACTGAAGCTTCCGCTACGATGATACTTATCCCGGTACCAGCCCCGTTTGCGCAGTTCAGCAAGGAAGAGTTCAGACCGCAGATCACGGACCAGCATTTCTTTGTCGTTCGTCAGTTCCTTGCCCTCCAAAAAACCGATTTGGGTATGACCGCCTCTGTCCATTTCGGCAATGACTTGTTCCATCGCGGATGCAAAATCCACAATAACGCAATCCTGTTTCCACTTGAACTGATCCGAGTCGATGAAGCACAACGGTTTCCCGAAATCCATCAGCCTCTGCACCTGCTGTTCCCCAAATTTTCCGATCGCCACGATGCCGATGACGTCCTTTTCGATGTCGAAGGTCACATCATGGAAAACGCGTACGACATCATAACCTTCAGCTTCGGCCCGCTCTTCGGCCCCTAGACGGATGCCTTGATAATAGAGGTCATCTAACTCTTCCTCTTGAGTGTACCATTGCAGCAGTAGAATCTTTTCTCTGCTTTTCTTTTTTTTCGCTTTAATATAATTCAGCTCTTTTGCAGCTGCGAAGATCCGATCTTTCGTTTCCTTTCCGACAGAAAGCGTCTCATCGTGGTTCAGCACACGAGAAACTGTCGCAGTCGAAACTCCTGCCATTTCGGCGATATCCTTCATGGTCGCCATCCTACTTCACCTCCATGATTCTTCTATGCATTTTCATTCTTTATTTTTCAAACGTACTCAAAAAGCGATCGAAGGCAGCTTGTCCTTCCGGTGTTTGTTTATACACACCCGCATCCTCGATTACGCGCAGAAATTTTTCGCCGACTGCCTCATGGATCATTTCCATGATGGATTCTGCTTCGAAAGGTCCTTGCTGCTTCAGTTCTTCGGCCCACTCCCGATGGTAAGATGCAACAACAGCGGTTTTCCCCAGCAGATAATCGGCTACTTCACTGAGTTCTGTTTCCAATCTCGGCGGCAGAATGGCCAGGCCGAGCACTTCAATCAAGCCTATGTTTTCTTTTTTGATGTGTTGGACATCCGGATGTGGGTGGAAGATGCCGTCAGGGAACGATTCGGTTGTCCGGTTATTCCGCAATACAACATCCAATTCATAGGCTTCTTTGACCCGGCGTGCAATGAGCGTTACCGCATTATGCAGTCCGCCTGAAGATTCCGCCAAAATTTCTACTTGCGGATCGCTGTATTGTTGCCATTCTTCCATAATGGCGCATGCAGCTGCAGCGACCTCATTCCTGTTATTCGAACGGAGACGAATAACAGAGAGTGGCCAATAGAGTATTTCCGCTTCGACTTCCGGGAACCCTCCCAGTGTCAAGGTCCGGAGTACTCTGGCAGCTTCCATCGGGAAAGAATGGCGCCCGCCTTGATAATGTTCATGACTGAGGATAGAACCTCCGACTATAGGCAAGCCTGCGTTGGAACCGATGAAATAGTGCGGAAAGATCGTAACAATTTCCAACAGATTTGCAATCGTCCCTTCATTGACATGCATGGGTACATGTTCTTCGGAAAGGATGATGCAGTGTTCGTTATAGTAGGAATAAGGCGAATATTGAAAGCCCCAGTTTTCTCCGAATAAAGGAAGGCGCACAATCCGATGATTGCTTCTCGCTGCCGCATCGGCTCTCCCTCTGTATCCCTCGTTTTCCATACAAAGCGCACAAATGGGATAGTTGCCGCTTTCTGATTGTCGCGCCGCTTCCATCTGTTGGCGCGTTTTTTCGGGTTTGGATAGGTTTATCGTGATTTCTAGTTTTCCGTACTTGGAATCGAACGAAAAATGTTTGTTTCTTGCGATTTTCCTAGTTTTAATGTAGTCATTATCTTGACTCAAACGATAGAACTCATCGGTTGCCCGCATCGGTGCTTCTTCATAATGCATCCAAAAACGCTTATTTACCTCGGAAGGCAAAGGTGTGATCAGTTCCATTATTTGCGCTTCCATGATTTCGATTTCTTCGGGAACATCGGTAATCAGATGTTTTTCAACCGCATAGCCGACCATCCGATCCAGTGAGTCCAGCAAATTGGGCAAAGGAATGGAAGGTATTTTTTGAACATCATAAACGTCTATCTCTAATAAACCCAATAAATGATTGATGGCGTATCGCTCATCCAGGCTATGGATGCGATGGGCCGCAATGCCTTTACTGACAAAATCCCGTATGACTTGGTCGATGCTGCTATCCTGCAAATTTACCCCTCATTCCTCTGTTGTTGTAGGTTTAATTATAGCATATGCCCCGCGGTAAATTTTACTTCTATCTTAACTTTTTATTTACCGACCGCTTCACGCTTACTATTTGACAGCTTGATTTTCTCGTGTTATTATTATTTCGAATTCGAGATAATGTGTTTACTGAACCCAAAACTATTTAAAAGGAGTGTCTTTCATAATGAAAAAAACAGCAGGAATCCATCATATCACAGCCATCGTGGGTCATCCGCAGGAAAACGTCGACTTTTATGCCGGCGTACTCGGAATGCGCATGATCAAACAGACCGTCAACTTTGACGATCCGGAGACCTATCACCTTTACTTCGGCAATGCGGACGGCGATCCCGGGACCGTCATCACGTTCTTCCCTTGGGCCAAATCCCGCCAAGGCAGTATTGGCGATGGACAGGTGGGCATCACCGTTTATGCGGTTCCCGCCGGATCCCTGTCATTCTGGGAAAAACGCCTGGCCGATTACAATATTCCGTTCGATAAATCGACCCGTTTCGGGGAAACGTATCTGGACTTTGATGATCCGCATGGTCTGCATCTGGAATTGGTGGAACGTGAAGACGGAAACAACAATCCGTATTCCTTCAATGGCGTACCCTCAGAACATGCCATCAAAGGCTTTGCGGGAGCTGTCCTATTGACGGGGGCACCCGAAGAAACTGCAGCTGTCGTCGAAAAAGTGATGGGCTTGGAACGCATCGGGCAGGAAGATGATCTGATCCGTTTCCGTTCCGAAGCTGCTCTCGGCAATACCGTCGACATTAAAATGACCTCCGTCGGTGCTGGTGTCATGGGCGTCGGAACCGTCCATCATATCGCATGGCGGGCAAAAGATGAAGCGGATCATCTCGATTGGCTGAAGCATGTCACCGCCCTAGGACAACATGCCACTCCTGTCCGGGACCGCAATTATTTCAAAGCCCTTTACTTCAGGGAAAAAGGCGGCATCCTATTCGAGATTGCTTCGGACTCGCCGGGATTCGCTATTGATGAGCCCCGCGAAACAATGGGCCAGAAATTGATGCTGCCGCCGCAGTACGAAAGCAGACGTGAGGCCTTGACGGCAGGGCTCATCCCGTTCGAAGTCCGCAACGTATAAACAGAGAGGATTGATTTAGATGAATCATCAACATATTTTCAAACAAGGGAATCCGGAAAGGCCTTTGCTGCTGTTATTGCATGGCACAGGCGGAACCGAACACGACCTGTTTTTCTTAGGAGAGGCGATCGATCCGGAAGCTTCCTTGCTGGGCGTGCGCGGAAACGTGACCGAATCCGGAATGAACCGTTATTTCCGTCGTTTGGCAGAAGGTGCATTCGACGAAAATGACCTGGAATACCGCACAAAGGAATTGATTGCGTTCTTGGATGACGCATCTGCAGAATATGGGTTTGACCGGAATAACATCGTAGCGATCGGATACTCAAATGGTGCAAATATCGCCGGGAGTATGATATACTCTTTCAAAGATGCGGTCAAAGGAGCCATCCTTCATCATCCGATGGTTCCTTTCCGCAATCGTCAATTGCCTGATCTGCATTCCCTTCCTGTCTTTATCGGTGCAGGCACAAACGATCCGCTTTGCGCACCGGAAGAAAGCATGGAATTGAAGGCGACAATAGAAGGAGCCGGCAGTGAGGTAGCCATTTATTGGGGAAACGCTGGACACTCACTGACGAATGAAGAGGTTGTTGCAGCGAAAGCTTGGTACAACAAACACTTCTGATATCTCCTTCCACATGAGAGGAGAAACATATATGGAAAAACTATTGAACAGAATCAATGAATTGGCCCGCAAAGCCAAAACGGCGGATGGCCTGACCGAAACCGAAAAAATTGAGCAAAAGGAATTACGGCAACAGTATCTCCGCTCTTTCCGCAGTTCTTTTGACGACATTCTTTTGAATTCAAAAGTTGTCGATCCCAAAGGAAATGACATTACACCTAAGAAATTGGTGGAAGCCCAAAAAGATAAACGCCGGACTGATGTGAAAAACATTTTGGGCGGGAAGAACGTCGTGCACCTGCACCCAGAGGATGCAGATAAAAAGTAATGCCTACTAAAAAACAGGACTCACTCCGAATTGATGGAGTGGGTCCTGTTTTTTGGTGCGGGATTCATCGTATCCTTTTGTAAACGCGAATCATCACGCTCTAAGTTGAACTCTGAATTGCAGAACGGACATCCACTTCACACCCAAGTATTAAATCTGAAAAACACAGATTTTATCCTTGGGTGCTCCAGTGATTCCGTTCTAAACGCAATTCATCGTATCCTATTGTAAACGCGTTCTGAATCCCAGGAATCTCCGCCTAAGCTGATATTACGTCACGGCCAAAAAACGGCCGTTCTCGTAATATCCTCTTAGTGCTCGATTTTTACCAGGGATTTGTCATGGCTCTTGCGATTTCAATCGCTTAGAGCCATGATACACTTGGGCGCTTGCGACCACAGTGCATCCTTCATTCTCTTAATATGCTCTTGCTAACCAGACTGTGTGTTTGGCTGGCTTGCCTGATACGATACAGGTTGTTTTTTCGACTGGTGGGTTGAAAGGCATGTTGCGGGTCGTGAAGCCAGTTTCTTCCTTGATTTTCGCTTCCGTTTCAAGCTCGCCGTCCCATCCTGCCAATACGAAACCAGGCACTTCGCCAGCTGCTCGCTTGGATTCGATATGGGCTTTCAGTTCATCCAATGTATCGATGTTCGTGTATTCATTGACTTTGCGGTTTTCGCGGGCTGTTTCCAAGAGACGGACTTGCATGTCATCCAATGCTTTCGGCACGAAGTCCATGATCTCATCCAAGGATACCGCCACTTTGTCGGAAAGGTCACGCATTTTCACCATGACTTGGTTGTTTTCCATATCGCGTGGCCCGAATTCAATGCGCATCGGCACGCCCTTCAGTTCCCACTCGTTGAATTTGAAGCCAGGTGAGTTATCGCTGTCGTCCAAGAGAACGCGGATACCGGCAGCCTTCAAATCCTTTTGCAATACTTCCAGACGTTCCACGATTTCAGGTTTCTTCTTCCATGGGCCAACCGGCATCAAGACAACTTGCTTTGCTGCGACCTTAGGAGGCAAAACCAATCCTTGGTCATCACCATGAACCATGATCAGCGCACCGATCAAACGTGTGGAGACGCCCCAAGAAGTAGTATGCGCATAAACGTGCTCGTTATCGCGGTTCAAGTATTTGATGTCGAATGCTTCCGCGAATTTCGTGCCCATATAGTGGGAAGTCCCGGCCTGAACCGCTTTTCCGTCTTTCATCATCGCTTCTACGGAGTAGGTATCCACCGCACCCGCAAAACGTTCTGAAGGCGTTTTTTGTCCTTCGTAGACAGGCACTGCCAACAAGCCTTCGATGACTTCTTTGTAGACTTGCAGCATGCGCATGGTGCGACGGCGCGCATCTTCTTCATCGGCATGGGCAGTATGTCCTTCTTGCCAAAGGAACTCGGAAGTGCGCAAGAACGGCAAGGTTTTCTTTTCCCAACGGAACACGTTCGCCCATTGGTTGATTTCCATCGGCAGATCGCGATAAGAATTGATCCAGTCACCGAAAGCCGTACCGATCATCGTTTCCGATGTCGGACGCAAGGCCAAGCGTTCTTCCAATTTTTCGCCGGCAGCTTCCGTTACCCATGGCAATTCCGGGCTGAAGCCTTCGATATGGTCTTTTTCTTTTGTGAAGAATGATTCCGGGATCAGCATCGGGAAGTAAGCGTTACGGATGCCTTCCTCTTTGAAACGTGCGTTGAACTCTTCCTGGATATGTTCCCAAATTTCATAGCCGTCCGGTTTGAAGATCATGCAGCCGCGTACAGGTGAATAATCCATCAGATCAGCTTGTTTGATGGTTTGGATATACCATGCCGAAAAATCTTCTTTTTGTAAAGTACTCATGTTTTTCCTCCTGATTTTTAAAATTTTTATTTGATTGCAAAAAAATAAGCATAATCCATCCTTAACAAGGACGAAATATACTTTCCTGATGTATTTCCGCGGTACCACCTTCATTGGCCTTCATTATTTGCGAAAGCCCAACTCAACATCTGGTAACGGCAGAAAACCGGCCATATTTCTATGGCAAACTGTCAGGTAGGTTCAACGGATCAGTGGGGGTCCCTCTTCCAGCCTAGGAAAGACTCTCTTTGCCCATCATCCATCTACTGTTCCTTACGCTCAATCACTACCTATTGTATGAAAAAAACTCCGAAATAGCAATGCTTTTTTACGGTTCAGTCTTCTCATGCTTGCTGAAAATACTCATCCTTCAAAATTCCGTAATAAGCCATATCGCAGCTGCGCCCTTTGAAGACTTTATGTCTGCGTAATACGCCTTCCGGATGCATTCCGATCCGCTTCATCACTTCTCCGGAAGCCGGGTTAAGCATGTCATGCATCGCAAAGACTTTTTCCAGTTTCAAAACTTCAAAAGCCAGCGCTGTAATGAGCTTGCCTGCTTCCGTCATATAGCCGTTCCCGCGGTAAGCCTTGTTTAAGGTGTAGCCGATTTCTGCGATACGGTCAGTCGCATTCGGACGGATATCGATCGTTCCGATCATCTTTTTTGTGTCCTGCACTACAATTGCATACTTTCCTGCCGGCGCAGCCAGAAAGTAATTCGCGATGGCCTCTTCCGTCATCGCCCGATCACGATGCGTTTCGAAGACAAATCGGGTCGTTTCCTCATCGGAAGCATACTCGAACATATCCGGAGCATCCGCCAACCCGACTGGACGCAAAAAAATCCGATCACCTTCCAGGGTGCTGTGCTTCATCAATTCTAAGGTTATATCCATATTTAATGCCTGCTGAATAAATCCCTATTTTTAGCTTACGGCTTCATTAGAGGTTCAATTCTAGGGGAGCTCATCCATTGGATGAAAGTCAAAAAAATG
>NZ_JBSQPW010000030.1:0-56023 GCF_055118575.1 Trichococcus sp.
ATATCATCCGCTCGTTGCCTTCGATGGTCTGACCAAGGACTTTCTGAAGGCGGAACTACGTTCCGGAAACACATACTGCTCAACCGGAGCAGCCGATTTCTTGAATCCGCTTCTTGAACACTATAATCAAACTGTTCCAGTCAGCAATATTCTTGTTCGCGCAGAATAGTGGCTTTGCAGCGCCTGAACTGTATGACCTCTGTGAAGAAAAAGAGCATCAGTACGTTATTCGACTCAAGCGAAATCGCCGCTTATTCAAGATGGCGGAAGAGTTTGTTCAAGTTGGGGATGAGACCGAATGGAGTCAGCGCGAAGAATATTTCTACTCGACTCGCTATCAAGCCGGCACTTGGAAGCATGAGCGTAGTGTTTGTATTCGTTCCGTCAGGGCAGCTAATGAACTAATTTTCCACCATGAATTCATTATCACCAATCTATCCGATGCGGTATCGGCTGAACAAGTCTATCAAATGTATTGGAAGAGAGGTACCATGGAGAATTTCATCAAGGAAGCGAAGAATGGTTTTTTCTTCGATAAGACGGACAGTTCTCATTTATTGGAGAATGCTGTTCGCATGATGGTCAGCTTGCTTTCCTACAACATCAACAATTTTATGCGTACACTCGCTTTCCCGGAAAAGGCCAAAGGCCTACAGATACAGAGTATTCGTCTTCGTTTTTTTAAGATTGCTAGGAAACTGATCCACAGTGGAAGACGCATGATGCTAAAACTCAGCAACCATCATGTCTACCAAGACGAATTTTTTCATATTTTACGGCAAATCCAATCCTTGTCTTGGTAAGACCCCGCTAATTTAAAAAAATCGTTCGAACAAAGTCTTTTCGTCTCTAAGAGACGTTTTAAAAGGAAAAAATAACAGCTCTGCCAAAAATCCAATATTGCAGATGAAATAGAGTTGTTCATATCAAAATTTGGGGTGGTATGAATAATTCAGGCTTAATACCTGGATTCCCGCCAACACCTAACTAGGTCGGCGGGCTAATATCTAATGATTCATAAATCTGCTTTTGCTTGGTGAGAACCTCGCCGACCCTTAGGTCGTAACCTGGATTTTCAAAACACTCGATGATATCAAGTTTATCCAATAGAGATTGAAGCGTATAGTTTTGGAAAATCCCGGCTTCCTGCATCTGTTTTTTGAGATAAGACAAATAAATGAGCGCCACAAATGAAACGAATAATTTTCCATCCAGACTCTTCTCGGAAGATACCAAAAGGCGGCGAAGGTTCAAGCGATCTTTAATATTGCCGAAGGCCTTTTCAATGAGATCTTTGTTTCTGTACAAATGTAGTGCAGTCATGGCATCCATCTTTTCGTTGGATAACAAGACGAAGTATCCGTAATAGCGCTTTGTCTGCTTCACGACATCCTCGTTTACGTTAACTTGTAAACCACGAATCGGCGTTTGCTTAATCTGGAAGTACTTCTTGTAAAAACGTTCATGTTCCGGAACGCGTTTCCCGTCTAGGATTTCCTTCCGCATAGCCATCAGCTTCCGATCAAATTTGGTTTCATCTTCGGCAAACTTATCAATGTTGAAGTATATGTGTAGATATATCCGTTTTTTATTGGTAAGGGCATCTTTCTTGTTGGGGCGTTCTTGTCGATAATCCCATTTTGCCAAGACGGTTGTAGCATACAATTCATGTTGTTCATCGAAGTTTTCGAATGACCGGATGGTCTCATAAACGGTATCTATTTCTTTTCGTATAAAAGAAATGCTTGTCTGAACAGCAACAATAAATTTCAAGCGTTCCTTTAGCAGACCATTTATATTGGTCTCGCTATAAAACCCACGGTCCATGACCAGTTTAACTTTTTGGAAGCCAAGAACCATGAAATCTGCAAGCAGATTTTGAACGGTCCTATCATCCGGGATGTTTCCTGCCAACTTCCGATAATAGAATGGTAGTCCTGATTTTTCACCGAAAATGAGGGCCAAATTAAGTTGAGGAAGTCTGTCATCCTCCTTATTCTTGCCATATTGAACCTGACGAAGGGTTTGGGAATAGCTGGATAGTGAGGTGGTATCGTACGCCCAATATTCACCTTCGGACCGGCGTCTTCCCTGAAGTGTGAAAAACTTATTCTTGTTTTCTTCGGAAATATCAGAAAAAATTTCACTGCTGCGCTGTGAAGAAATATTGTTGTCGTAAGGATGCTTATGAAGTGCGCTCCACTTTTCAAAACGAAAAAGCGGTGATTCAGATTCAAGAATCATATAGTAAGCAAGGGACTGGATTTGTTTGTAGGTAGCGGGAAAGCATTTTTTAAGATCTTCAGTCAAACCAAGTGTGTCACCGATCTCATCCAAAAGATATGTAGCTCCATAAAACCGACGGTTAGTTCTTTCGATAGGAATTGGACCCGGCTTGGTTGCTTTAGCATCTTCCGGATTGTCCCTGGTCTTTCTGCATCGACCATCGGTCGGGATGATTTCACCAGTATCAGGATCCAATTTGCCAATAAGTGTACGTTTCGATCGAGGTTGTTTCTTTTCCTTATCCCAATAGGACACAGACTCATAAACATACGTGATGCCGCTTCGTTTATCAAGCTGATTTATAATAGCCATTCCGCCACCTCCTAGTTAGGTGTATCATAACACATAACTAGGTTTACCTGGACCTGAAAATGCTTAAAAACCAATTAAATCAATGCTTTATGGCGATTTTTAGCTTTTTCATAGTTAGGTGTTCCGGGAATCCAGGTTAATACTGTTTATTACATAACATAAAGTAGAAGAGCCATCACCCGGGGTGGGCACTGTCAATGGAATAGTAGAATTGATTGGAATTACAGGGGAATGTTCGATACTCTGGGGAAACTACATATAATTTGACAATAAGAACTCGAAATTATTCTAATGTTAAATAGTATTATGCGAACCATAAAGTGGATATATTCATATCAGTATTTTTGAAAAATATCCAATGGTGGAACAGGAAATTCAATGAATATCATTTAATTCCGGCTAATTAAAGAGCTGGTCTTTTTAAAGATGAAAAAAAATTCACAAATCAAGCAGGAGGATTATGGATGAACAAAGAAAAGGTCATACCATTTGTATATGGGTTGATTGGGGGTAGCGTTGCAGGTACCTTAATAATATTATTAGGCGCGGAAAAAGCATCATTAGTAGCCGAATGGTTCAGTGCAATTGGTACTGTTGCCGCAGTTATTGTCGCTCTCTATTTGGCTAATAAAGAAGATAAAAGCTGCTTGAATTTTTACTTACACTCAGGCAATCTGTATGTTATGAATAGCGGTCGTGGATATTCTCAAATAAGGATAATAAGTGTTAGAGTTATTGATTCAAAGAATGAATCAGCTACATATACAGATTCCCAAAAATTTATTTCGTATTATGACGAGGTAAACAAAAAATATTTAACTATTAACCCAGGAAATAGCGTTGAACTAGTCAAAATTGATGTTCCAGCGCTTCGGAGTATATTAGGTAATCATTTAGAATTAGAGATAAATATTGAGGATATGCAAAATAAAAATAGGCTATTGATAATCAATGAACGTGCAGGGGACTTAAATGTAAATGCTCTAGACAGAAGACCTATACCCTATGGTTAAATGTATTAGGGAATAACAATTAACGTTGAGTAAAAAACGATCTTTTAAAATGGTACCCACATGCAAATCGTCTAAGTGGTCATATCCCATTACAATATTTAAAAACGGAAATTTTCTAAATTAAATTTCTGTTTTTTTTATTTACCCTAAACCCAATGTTCCACCACCCCCTTATGGTAAAATAACCATATTGACTTACACGAACAGGAGGCGATCCGATGGGGTTGCAGTTTATTTTAGGCAAGGAATCAGCGGACAAGAAACAAGCGATATATGAGCGGATTTCGGGGATCATGATGGATGAGCCGGATGCAGAGGTATTCGTGTTGGTTCCGGAGCATGCGAAGTTCGAGGCGGAGATGTCGATCCTGGAAAAGCTTTGGCAATTCGAGGCTTTCCGCGGTCAGGACATGATGGGCTCGATGAATCTGCAGACGTTCAGTTTCAGCCGGTTGGCGTGGTATTTTCTGAAGAAGTCGCCGATATTCCAGCAGCAGCAATTGTCGGAAGCTGGCCTCAGCATGCTGGTGCGGAAGATTCTGATGGAGAAGGAACAGGAACTGATCCTTTTCCGCCGGGAAGCCAACAAGGAGGGCTTCATCAAGCAGTTGACCGATCTGTTTCTGGAGCTGCGCAGCGGGCGCATCGATGAGGAGGATCTGCAGGGGATCCTGGCGAACCAAGCCGAATCAGGCAACGAGGCCGATTTCCAGCTGAAGCTGACGGAACTGAAGGAGCTTTACCGTGCCTTCAATGAAGCGCTGTTGGACAAGTACCTCGAAAAGGAGGTCATCCTTGAGGCGCTGGCCGGCGTCATCGAAACGCTGGACATGCAGAACACTTATGTCTTCATCGACGGCTTCTACCGTTTCACGGCCCGCGAGCTGCAGATCGTCACGACGCTGCTGCGGTCCGCCAAACAAGTCACGATCACCTTGGCGCTGGATAAAGCCTACGTCAGCGAACCGCCGGCGATGCATCAGCTGTTCTATACGGCCGGATCGACTTACCACACGCTTTATCATTTGGCTAGGGGGATGCGCGTTCAAGTAATGAAGGACCACTGGGTTGCCAAGGACACCGACGGCTACGGGGATGCGTTGTTGACCCTTGAGAATTATTGGATCGCGTCCACCGATGCGACCGCAAACAAAGTCCAAGGCTCATTCGAGCTGACGGCCGACCAGAAGGAAGCTATCCGGGTCTGGGGCTGCGAAACGAAACAGGCGGAAGTCTTCCATGTGGCCAACGAAATCAAAAAACTTGTCGCCAAGGACGGCTACCGCTACAAAGACATCCTGATTTTGGCGCGCACCGTTGAAGAATATGAGACGATCGTGAAACCGATCTTCGATAAGGATGGGATGGACGTCTTCTACGACAAGGCGGACGCTATGAAGCACCATCCGTTCATGGATTTCATCGACGCGCTGTTCCGCATCCGCCGCCATCATTGGCGCTATCCGGACATCATGCGCTTGCTGCGCACGGAGCTGCTGACGCCGGCCAACCACGACAATCCGCAAGGGCTTGAGGAAACGTCGGCAGCCGTGCTGCGATTCCGCGAACAGGTCGATGTGATCGAGAACGTCTTGCTGGCATACGGCTATGAAGGCAACAGCTGGCTTTCGAAGGACGACTGGTATTTCGCGACATTCAGGGACGAGAACGGCAATAGCAACCAGAGCCCCGAGGACAGACGGATGCAGGACACTTCCAACGAAGTCCGCAATTATCTGCGGGATCTGCTGCTGCCGTTTTTCCAGAAGATGGCGAAGGCCAAGACCGGCCGGGAAGCCGCGAAGAACCTTTACAGTTTCCTGATTGCCGCCAAAGTCGACAAACAGATGCTCTTCTGGCGCGACGAGGCATTGGCGCAGGGGGACCTGATCCAGGCGCGGCAGCAGGAACAGATCTGGAAAGTTTTCCTGAACCTGCTGGACGAATACGTCGAAATTCTGGGGGACAGCCCCTTCCAGGCGGCAGCTTTCCACGAGATCCTTTTGACCGGTTTCCAGAACGCGACCTTCAGTCTGGTGCCGCCGAGCATCGATCAGGTCGTCTTCTCGAGCATCGAGGGGGCGCGCTTCGAGCCGGCCAAGGTGGTCTTCCTGATGGGCATGACCCAGGACCATCTGCCTGCGCAGAAAGAGAATAAATCGCTTTTGACTGAAGAAGACCGCGAGCGGCTCAGTGGTTCGTTGAATAATAATGAAGAAAAATACCTGCGCCCAACGACCGCCGAATCGATGGCCGCCGAACCGTATGTGGCCTACCAAGCTTTCCTTTCGGGGACGGAGAAGGTCATCTTCAGCTATCCGATGAGTGCCGACGACAGCAAGAAATCGCCGAAGATTTCGCCATATGTGTCGCGCGTAGCCAATGCGCTGCAGATCCCTGTCGAAATCAAGCACCAGGACATCGCCGATGCGGAGGATACGACCGCCTTCCTCGGCAGCAAACAGCAGAACATCAGCCAACTGGTCCATCTGCTGCGCAACCAGCGCGCGACGAATGAGCCGGTGCCGACGCTGTGGAAATACATTTTGGCGTACATCTCCAAGGATCCGCAAGCCAAACGGACGATGCAGAAGGTCTTCGCCAGCCTCTGGCACAAAAATGTGCCGAGCAAGCTGACCGCTCCGGTCGCCGAGCAGCTCTACGGGAAAGACCTGTATCTGTCGGTCTCACAGCTCGAGCGCTATTTCGAAGATCCGTACAGCCATTTCCTCCAATACGGCCTGAAGCTCAAGGAACGGGCGAAATACGAGCTGTCCGCTGCCGGCACAGGCGAATTTTTCCATGAAGCCTTGGAGCAGATCGTCAACCAGCTCAAGAGCAGGCTCATCGATACCGCTGATTTGAGCGAAGAGACCGTCAAACAGATTGCCGATGCCGTTCTGCAGAATATCTATGGGAACGACAAATACAAGATCCTGTCGACTTCGAACCGGATGGCCTTCATCCGCGACCAGCTGGGCGAAACGATCCAGAAGATGGCTTGGGTGCTCAACCAGCACAGCCGACGGACGGCGCTGAAGAACATCCGCACCGAAGCGGTCTTCGGGCAATTGGGCGGCGAGCAGATGCTGGAAGGTCTGGATATGCCGCTGAACAACGGAGGCACCTTGCATATCCGCGGGAAAATCGACCGGATCGATCTGGTCAATGCCGGGGATGCGCATTACCTGACCATCCTCGACTACAAGTCGAGCGCGCACAGCTTCAATTTCGCCGACGCCTACTACGGTTTGGCGATGCAGATGATCACCTATCTGGATGTGGCTTTGCTGAACGCCGACAAGTTGCTGGCCGGGAAGACCTTGCCTGCGGGGGCCTTCTACCTGCACGTCAAGAACCCGTTCATCAAGCAGAACAGCTTCATGACGCTCGAGGAGTACCAGAAGACGATCATCAGCGATTACAAGCTGAAAGGGCTGTTGTTGAACGACACGGCCGTTTTGGACCTGATCGATCCGTCTGTCGAGAGCGGCCAAGCTTCGGAAATCTTCACCTTCAAAAAACTCAAGGCCGGCAATCTGGGCAAAAACGACGATTTGATCACGCTGGATGATTTCAACCACCTGATCGCCAAAAATCGGGCAAATATGGTGGAGGCCGGCGAGAAGATCCTTTCCGGCGACCTGAAGCTCGACCCGATCAAGGAACGGCCGTATACGCCGACCGTCAGCGGGCCGTACCGCGCCATCTCGCAGTTCGACAACACGCTGCCGGAGAACCGTTACCGCAAATACATCAAGTTGACGAAGGAAGATGTCCTTTCGAAGATCAAACAAGAACTCGACGTGAATAACCAAGAATCCAACGAGGAAGGAGATGAGCAATGATGACGGGCATACCGGCACGCACACCCAATGAAAAATTCACGGAAACGCAATGGCAATCGATCTACCAGACCGGGGACAACATCCTCGTCTCCGCCTCGGCAGGCTCCGGCAAGACGACGGTCCTGATTCAGCGGATCATCGAAAAAGTGAAGAGCGGAACGAACGTCGATGAGCTGCTGGTCGTGACCTTCACTGAATCGGCAGCCAAGGAAATGAAGGAACGGATGACGGGCGCCATCCAGATCGCCATCAATGAAGCCCAGTCGCAGGAGCAATACCTGCACCTGATCAAGCAGCTTTCGCTGATGCCGCAGGCGAACATCTCGACGATTCACGCCTTCTGCCTGAAGGTCATCCAGCGTTATTTCTACCTGATCGATCTGGATCCGGTCTTCCGCTTGTTGGCGGACACGATCGAAGTCGAGCTGCTGAAGGAGGACGTCTGGGAAGAGGTCAAGGAGGAACTCTACGGAGAACCGGATACGTATTTCAAGAATCTGGCCAAGGCCTATTCGAAGGACCGCAGCGATGACGATCTGATGAAGCTGATCTTCTCGCTTTACGACTTTTCGCGCGCGAATCCGAATCCCTACCGCTGGCTCGACTCCTTGCCGTCTTTATACAACACCGAGGACGGGTTGACGAACAGCGTTCTCTACCAGGAATTACTGAAGCCTCAGCTGTTGAGCCTAGTCGAAGGTATCCGCTACGACATCGAACAAGCCAAGCATCTGGCCGGGGCAGAAGTGGAAACGGCTGCCCAGCGGGAAATTTTCGAAACCGAGCAGGGCTATGCCGAACGCTTGCTGGAAGCTGTCCAGCAGGATGACTACGAATTGGCCTACACGATTGCGAATGAACAAGTGCAGTTTGCGCGTTGGCCCAGCGCCAAGAAAGCCGACACGGATGAAGTGAAGGACCAAAAGGCATTGCTGAAAAACCTGCGCGACAAATACAAGAAGGATTTCGCCGCATTGAACGCGCAGTACCTCAATCGTCCGCTTGCGGAACAGGAGGAAGTGCTGAAAGGCATCCATCCCTATGCAGAAGAGATGGCCCGGGTGACGAAACGCTTTTCCGAAGCCTATTGGGAACGGAAATTGGAAGACAATGTGCTCGATTTCAATGACTTGGAGCATCTGACGTTGCAGATACTGGCCCCGTTCGCCGAGGACGGGGAGCGCAAGATGAGCGACGCCAGCGCCTATTACCGCAACAAGTTCGAGGAAGTGCTGATCGACGAGTACCAGGACGTCAACCAACTGCAGGAGAGCATCCTCTATTGGGTGACACGGCACCAGCCGGAAACCGAGAACCTGTTCATGGTTGGGGATGTCAAACAGTCCATCTACGCCTTCCGCTTGGCCGACCCGAGCCTGTTCCTACGCAAATACGCGGCTTTTGCCGACAAAAACGGCGGGGAACGGATCATTCTGGCCGAAAACTTCCGATCGCGCGCAGAGGTCATCCATTTCACGAATTTCATCTTCGAGCAGCTGATGGACGAAAAAGTCGGCCAGATGGATTACGACGAAGCCGCGAAGCTCCAAGCCGGCAACAAATCCTTTCCGGAGAGCGAGCGCAACCAGACGGAGCTGCTGATCTATCTGTCGGAGGACGCCGACAACGGCGAGGAATCCCTCACGCCGGAGAACGATCTCGAAGCCGACCTGACGATCGACGACAAGACGGCCGGGGAAGTCACGATGGTAGCGCAGAAAATCAAGGCGCTGATCGACGAGAAGTTCCTGATCTACGACAAGAAGACCAAGGAAGAGCGGCCGCTTTCCTACCGGGACATCGTGCTGCTGACACCGACGAAAAAGAACAACCTCGTCATCCTGGAAATCTTCAAGGATTTCCAGATACCGGTCATCCTGAACGACACGGAAAGCTATTTCCAGCGCACAGAGGTCTCGATCATCCTGTCCTTGCTGAAGGTGATCGACAACCCGCGCCAGGACATCCCGCTTGCGGCTGTCCTGCGTTCGCCGATCGTCGGGTTGGACGAGAAGCAATTGGCGCTCATCCGCATCCAGCAAAAGAACGGCGATTTTTACGAAGCCGTGCAGCATTTCATCAAAATCTGCGAAGCTTCCAAAATCGATCAGATTGCCGAAGTCAAGGATGCCCACAGCAAATTGGCGCTGTTCATGGGACGCTTGCACGAATGGCGCAACACGGCCAGACGCAGCAGCCTCGTCACGCTGATCTGGACCATCTACAACGACACCCACTTCCTCGACTACGTGGGGGGAATGGTCGCCGGCAAACAGCGGACCGCAAACTTGCATGCTCTCTATGAACGGGCCAAGAAGTACGAGGAAACGAACTACAAAGGCCTGTTCCAGTTCATCCGCTTCATCGAGAAGATCCAGCAGCGCGACAAGGATTTGGCCGAGCCGACTTCCTTCAGCGACGATGAGGACGCCGTCAGGGTCATGACCATCCACGCCAGCAAAGGCCTGGAGTTTCCGGTCGTCTTCCTGATGGATCTGTCGAAGCGGTTCAACCTGAGCGACACGCAAAGCAAGTACATCTTCTCGGAGACGTTCGGACTCGGCACCGATTATTTCGACGTCCAGCAACGGATCCAGTATCCGTCCTTAGCGCGCCAAGCATTGGCGATCGAGAAGAAAAAGAAATTGCTGGCGGAAGAGATGCGCAAACTCTACGTGGCTCTGACCCGCGCCGAACAGAAACTGTTCCTGGTCGGCTCCTACAAATCCGAAGAGAAACTCTGGGCTGATTGGCAAGTGGCTGACGGAACAAGCGGAAAACTGCTGCCGGATTACCTGCGTTTGCAGGCCAGCTCGATGATGAAATGGCTCGGTATGTGCCTGTATCGCCATGAAGACGCCGAGAACGACCATTTCCATAAGGAGTACCGGGGCGAACTGGCGCACTATCCGGTGCACTTCAGCATCCAGACTTTCCGCGAGGAGGACCTGCTCTCCTACATTCCGGTCGCCATGGAGGAAATCAACGAATCGCAGTGGAAAGACGAAATCGAGCAAATGGCGACGGCGAAAGTCGAAGCGCATGAACATTCTCTTGCAGAAGAAATGAAGCTGGCCGTAGCTCTGATGGAGGCGAAATATCCCTACGAAGCGGCAACGACGACCACCAGCTATCAATCTGTTTCCGAAATCAAGCGCCTGTTCGAGGATCCGGACGAGAGCCATATGCTGAAGCTGGATTTGTCCGATACGAGCCGAGTCTCCCGTTACGTGGAGCCAGAGTTCCCGCGTCCGCGCTTCATGCAGGACACGGTGATGCCGAACAGCGCCGAAATCGGGACCGCGACGCATTTCGTGATGCAGTCCGTGGATCTGGAAAAGGAAATCACCGAAGCCTATGTGGCGCAACTGTTGGTTGAATTGGTAGGTGATGGACTGTTGGAGAAGGCGGTTGCGGAGAAGCTCGATGCGGAACAGATCGCGTTGTTCTTCCGGACCGAATTGGGGCAAGAAATCCAGGCGAATGCGGACAGGGTGAGACGGGAGATGCCGTTCTCGCTGCTGATCCCGGCCAGTCGGATATTCACTGAGATACCGGAAGACTCAACCGACAATCTGCTGATCCACGGTATCATCGACGGGTTCATCGAATACGACGATCACATCGTCCTCTACGACTTCAAAACCGACTTCGTGGGTGACCGCGCGCCGGTATTGCCAGAGAACATCGTCGACAAGTACCGCGGCCAGATGAACCTGTATAAAAAGGGCCTCGAAACGATCCGTCAGAAACCCGTCAGCGCGGCGTACATCGCGCTATTGTCGAACCATACGAATGTAGTGATCTGATTTTTCGGAATCGCGAAAAAAGGTGCAGCATCTTTGGCTAAAGCCGGGGGATGCTGCACCTTTTTTGATACCCCGTGGACGGGGGAGATACGCAAATAGTCGAATGTTCCGCTGGCATTAGACTATTTCGTCTCGCTCAAGCCTCAGTTTGTCGAATGTCTGATAACATTCGACAAATTCAGCATGCGTTGCAGTAAAATGATCGAATATCCTGACTGCATTCGGCAATTCTGGACTTATCGGAATCCAAAAAAAGATACCGGCAACAAAAAAATGTGGAGCATCCAAGGATTAAATTCCGGATGCTCTACATTTTTTCTGATTAATAACAACTGTGCGCTAAAGTTTAGTCTAAAACAAGCTGGCTATTGGTTTGGATTTTTCCAAGAATCGTCCGGGATACCGGCCCAACGATTAATAATTGCAGCGGTAAAGCGATGATGACATTCATTCTCCATGCCTCGCTGTAGGCAGCCCAGAAATCATCGGGGATGCCACCTTCAATCAGGACGCCGAATAAGGACATGAAAGTGACCATCCCTAAAACCATCAAACTGGAGATCGTCAAAATCAACTGAATCTTGCTCCCTTTGTTGATCGGAAGTTGAAACGCAATTTTCTTCGCAATGACGCCTACAACGAATACGTCCAAAGCAAAAGCGACGACAAAGCCGGGCACCAGCCCTGCCATAAGCGGCACAACCCCCAGATTGTCATGCAGGACCAGATTGTACGCACTCATTCCTAGCACCATCATGAAGCACATGATTGTAGTAAATATAATTCCTTCTTTTTTGTTTGTGGGCATAAAAACACTCCTTCTAATTTTTTGCAACGTCAACCATGGTATCACAATAATAGGGTGTGTGTAAAAAATATTTCCAAAAATAGTTTAAATATTTTGGGATTCATCTTTTTGTTATAATTTATGAAAGTAACGTGGAGGATGACTTATTATTCTTTGCATCAGCGATCAGAAGATATTATCCGATCTGAAAGTATCATTCACCATTTCTTCAAAGGCAAGTGATTGGGGATTCTCGATGTGCTGTTTCATGGCAGCTTGATAGAGTCCCAGATCGATTTCGTCTTCAATTTTTTCCAATACCGTATCCCTGAATAGGGCAGAGACCGTGATATTTTTGGCTTTCGCGTATTCTTTGATCAATCGTTCGTCGTCTTCTTTCAGGCGTAATGTTATAGTGCCCATATCAGTCACTCCTTCGCAGGCATATTTTTATGCTCCCGCTTCTCTAATTGCTGGTTGCAGCATATTATTGATTGGCGAAGCTTGTCTTGCTAATTTTCAATACTTTTTAAAATTTCCTTGGCTTTTTTACTACCTTGAAGGTGCTCGATTGAAATGACATCTGCATACACGATGAAAAATTCTCCAAATAAGTATGCCATTCGTGGCTCTTTTGAATGATTATGGTGATCACATTTGGAACAGAAAATCCCGCTGTTGTGAATCAAATCTAATATCACTTCATCGTCTATGTTTTTCAGTTTAACAAAATTTTGCTTCCCGCAGTTGTCGCATTCGATAGTTACTGTTCCTTTGCCATTAACGCTCAATTTCCGTTTGCTCATATCAAATCTATTCCTTGTCCGTTGGGTGTCCATGTGGTCGATGGGTAGGTTTAAGATGGTTGCTGAATCTGACGATTGTTTTTGATCTTCGATAGGGCAATCATAGCACTTTGATGTATGTTCATCAACGAAACCTACGTGCGAAGCCTGATTCCGTGGCGATCCTCCGGTGAACGGAGGCTTCGCCGGAGTTCGACTCATATTTTTGCTTGCTTGCTCCGATGAGCGAGGCTTCGTAGGAGGTGTGACAGGAAGTTGCCGGTAACCTCCGGGGAGGGGGGCTTTACCGGAGGTGGGCGCCGAATCACGGACGCTCCTCCGGCCAGACCACCCGGAATGGCACCCAGCGGCGGCACGCAACGCAAAAATGCTGCCTCGTCAGAGACAGCATTTTCAATCGTTCTTAGTACGTATAGTTGTTCAGCGCATTCCACAACAGGAACTCGTTGACGCCGGCATCATAAAGGGCCTGAACTTGGGCATCGACTTGTGATTTGCCGTAGGTTTGGTAGAAACCGGATCCCAGATAGGAAGCAGTGAAGTCCTGCAGCCACGGACGGCTGATCGGAGGAGTATCCAAAGTTGCAAGTAACTCATTTTCAACCTTCATGTATTCCGTTACGAGTTCATACGGGTACAGATCCGGTTTGTAGATGCCGAAGTAATCGGTTCCCCAGTGGCTCGGGTAGATCATCGAAGAGATGACATCGACATTTTCGGAAATCTGTGGGAAGTTCTGGCCGATGCCGGATGCTTCAACGACAGAGGCAGTATAGCCAAAGATATCGACGGACACGTCCACGCCGTATGGCATCAGTTTTTCTTTCGCATAAGCGGTAAAGTCGGTGATGGCTTGCACGCGTTTCTCGTCATCCGTCATATCCAGATCGGCGTAGTCGCCCATGTCGTAGTTCAGTGTGTCGCCCCAGACTTCAAAGCCTTCAGGGAAACGCACATAGTCAAACTGGACTTCCTTGAACCCGACTTTGGCGGCTTCGATGCCGACGTTGACTGCATAATCCCAAGTTTGCTTCAGGAACGGGTTGATGAATGATTCGCCGTTCGATGCGACCCAGACGGAGCCGTCACTTTCGGTGAAGGACATTTCTGGCTGTTCGTTAGCCAATAAAGTATCCTTGAAAGTCACGATGCGGGCAATCGGGTAAATCTGCTTCTCTTCCATCACGTCCATCAATTCCTCGATATCCGGAATGTACTCTTCTGTATTTTCCTGGATATGGCTATCTTCTGAATTGAAGTCGGCTGTCACGACTCCCATGTCGTCTTTGATGTCGATGACCATCGCATTCAAGTCATTCGAATCGACGTAATCCACCAGCTTGTTGAATTTTTCTTCATAGCCGACTGAGTAGGCTGTCACGTAGATCCCTTTGACACCGTCTGCCGGATAAGCGATTTCGACGCCGCTGTCGTAGAAGAACTTCTTCGGCAATTCTTTTGCAGTAGGAGTCTTCAGAAGGGAACCTTGGCGCAGTGTCAGCGTAGTTGAAGTTGTGGCTGCGGTTGTTTCTGCAGTGGCACTGTCGCTTGCAGCCGAGCTTTCGGTTTCACTGCCTAAGACAACTGTGGCGCCGGAAAGGATGAACAATAGGCTGGATGCTGCTAGTGAGCGTTTGATTACATTTTTCATTACATTTCCTCCCGTTCAGGCGATTCGATCACGTTAGGATCCACAATGGTGATATCCTTGGCGCGCAGGCCATCGATGATGGCGCCGATCGCATCGTTTGTCCACGGACGATCATGCATCAGCAAGTTCGCGCCGTCTCCCAAGTACTTCGAGTTCACCATGACATCGGCCAAAGCAGTGCCTTCCATGAATTCCTCCACCCAGTCATAGCCGTAGGTCCAGTTCATGATCGTCATGCCTTCCGCAGCAGCGATCGCGATCGTGTCCTCGTTGTACTGGCCGTAAGGGGCACGCAGGAAGCGCGGACGTTCGCCTGTGATTTCCTCGATCAGGTCGTTCGTTGATTTGATTTCTTCCAGTTGCTCATCATAGGTTAGGGATTGGAAGTCGGGATGCGAATAGGAATGGTTTCCGATTTCGAAGCCCATATCATAGACAGTCTTGATGTCTTCACGCGCCTGTTCGTTCGTAAGGAATTGCCCCATAACGAAGAAGATTGCGTTAGCATCCTTCGATTTGACGGTCTCGGCAATTTCCACGGTGTAGCTGTTCGGCTGTTGCGGCGCATCATCGAAAGTCAGTAAAGCAACTTGTGTGTTGCCGTCCTCAGCGATCGGTTGGACCGTAGAAATCTCCGGGTTGATGCGGTATTCGTAGCTGACGGGTTCAGCTTTCTTTTTAGTCTCCTCGGCAGCGGCACTTTCTGAAGTTGCGCTGACAGCTGAAGACGTATCGGCAGCGCCAGACACTTCTGTGCCGATTGCGGCGATGGCCGTTTCCAATTCAACCAATTGCGCATCCAGAATCGCCAGGTTCTCAGCGACAGGGGCGAGGTTTGCTTGGTTCGTTTCGGCATTCAGATTGATCGTTTCGATGCCGGCAAAGAAGGTTTCAAAAGTGGCATCGTCTGCTCCAAAGCCGGTAAGCAGCTCTTCTTCTTTGTCCAGATTTTCTCTGTAGGCAGCCAAGTAAGCCAGCGAATTTTCGGTGAACAAATCCAATGTTTCGCCGGTTGCCTGGATTTGATCCAGCGGCAAGGTTTCTTCGTCCAATCCAACGAAATCAGCTTTCGTATCGGCCAATCCATCCAAAGCGCTTTCAATCGAATCGGTTAAACTGCGGCGCTCTTCAAGGTTGCTGAATACGGCTGCCGAGCCATCTTTGAAAGTTTTTAATTCTTCATCGCTGGCCAACGATTCATCGAAAGTTTTCTGTAACGCAGTCTCCAATTGTTGCAGCTCGTTCATTTGGGAAACAATTTCGGTTTCCTCGGTTTTGATCTGGGTGATTGTCTCTGACGCTTCCTTCACTTGGTCCGCGCAAGCTGACAATACCAGAGAACCGGCAAAAACTAATGCAATTTTCTTACCTCTCAACATAAACAAGCTCCTTTATTACGTGATATATAACAATACAATCTTCATTATACCGAAAATGACGGTTCTTTATCAAGGAGGATTGCGATATCTTCAGAATATTGTTAAAAAATCATTAGAAGGCTGACCGCAGCAGACTCGGTATATGAAAGCCTAAAAGGAAATGGTGGAATCAATGACTATACAATTTGGAAAATTAGTTTACAATAGATAGAGGCAAAAGGTACTAATGACGTTAATTTCAGAATAAGTGGGGCTATCGGATGATTATCTATTATATATTGGCGGCTTTGCTGTTGGTCCTGGACCAGTGGAGCAAACTTGCCATCGTGAATAATTTTGCATTGCATGAAGTGAAGGAAGTGATACCGGGCATCCTGTCCCTGTTCTATATCCAGAACAAAGGGGCAGCCTGGGGTATTTTTGAAGGAAGAATGTTCTTTTTCTTCATCATTACCGTAGTTGTCGTCGGTGCGATGGTCTATAATGCACACAAGCAAGGATTCGACAAAAAAATCGTGGGCATCAGTTACGCGTTTCTTTTGAGCGGTGCGCTCGGTAATTTCATCGATCGGATGCGCTTGGGGTATGTGGTGGATATGTTCCGCCTGGACTTCATCGATTTTCCGATTTTTAATGTGGCGGATGTCTGTCTGACTGTAGGCGTGATCCTGATGACGATCTATATCCTTTTCATGGAAGAGGAAGAAGCAGGAAAAATAAGTTCAAAAAAATAAGCTAAAGTAAAGTGGGATTCAAATGACAGAAAAAATTGTTTTCAATGTTGATGGACAAACCGGCAGGATCGATAAGATTTTGGCGGATTTCATGACCGGAACGAGCCGTTCCCAGATTCAGGCATGGATCAAAGACGGCAACTTGATGGTGAACGACAAAGCCGTTAAGTCGAATTACAAGGTACAGGAAGGGGATCTGCTGGAATTGACGATTCCGGAACCGGAACAGATCAATGTCACGCCAGAGGACATCGCCTTGGATGTCATCTACGAAGATGATGCGCTGTTGGTCGTCAACAAACCGACCGGAATGGTGGTTCATCCGTCGAAAGGGCACTTGTCCGGCACCTTGGTCAATGGCTTGCTGTTCCACGTGAACGCGCTGTCCGATGGCACGGCGAACATCCGACCAGGAATCGTTCACCGCATCGATATGGATACGTCCGGACTGCTGGTCGTCGCGAAGACGAACGAAGCGCACCAGAAATTGGCCGAGCAGTTGGAGAACCATACGATGGAACGGGCTTATCTTGCTTTGGTCCACGGCGTGATTCCGCACGAAGACGGTACCATCGATGCACCGATTGCCCGGATGATGGTCGACCGCAAAAAACGCACAGTGGCTGACGGCGGCAAAAAGGCAGTGACGCATTTCGAGGTCGTCGAGCGCTTCCGTGATTTCACCCTGTTGAAATTGCAGCTTGAAACGGGACGTACGCACCAGATCCGTGTGCACATGAAGTACATCGGGCATCCAGTGGCTGGGGACCCGATGTATGGGCCAAAAGAGACGTTGGAAGGCCACGGCCAATATCTGCATGCGGCCACTTTGGGCTTCATCCACCCGACGACAGGCGAAAAAATGCATTTTGAAGCGCCTTTGCCTGATTTCTACAGCGATAAACTGGCGCAACTGCGCAAAAACTGATTGACAGCAACGACTCTATTCGTTATCATTACAGTAATATTGAAGGAACCTTTAAAATAGTCCAGAGAGGCTAAAAGGTGCATCACATTTTTTATAGCGTCACGTGACTGTACCCTTATGCCCAAAATGCATAAGGGTACTTTTTTATTTTGATGATGAAGGAGTAGTGGAGATGGCAGAAGAAATCGAAATCATGGATGCCCAGACGATGAAACGCGCGCTGACCCGCATCACGCATGAGATATTGGAAAAAAACGATGGCACTAAGAACCTCATTTTGGTGGGCATCAAAACGCGCGGCATATACCTGGCCAAGCGCATTGCCCAACGGATCAAAGATTTTGAGGGGGTCGATTTGCCGGTCGGGGAATTGGACATCACGCTGTACCGCGATGATGTGCACCGCGACACGAACGAAAACCCGGTGCTGCATGAAACGAACATTCCGTTTTCGGTTGCCGGTAAGCATGTCGTATTGGTTGATGACGTCCTGTTCACCGCCCGCACGATCCGGGCTGGCATGGATGCGGTAATGGATCTCGGGAGAGCGAAACGGATCACGGTCGCGGTCCTGATCGACAGAGGGCACCGCGAACTGCCGATCAAGGCGGATTATGTCGGCAAGAACATCCCGACATCCCAAGCGGAACAGATTTCCGTCCGTTTGGATGAAGTCGATGGCATCGAAAAAGTTACCTTGATCAGACCGTAAACAACCGATTGGTGATTCTTTAACTGTGTCCTGAGAGACACAGAAGGATTTGCTTTGAAGCTTGCTCCATCGCATTTTTTTAGGTCACCTTATTTTGTCAAAACTAAGGAGGAAAATAATTATGAGTCAAGCTATGATGACAGTCGTCAGTCAGACAGAAATCGCGAAAGATATTTTCGAATTGCGCTTGAGAGGCGCGTTAGTGAATGAGATGGGAGCACCGGATCAGTTTTTGCATATCCGTGTCCCAGGGGATGAACTGCTTTTGAGACGCCCAATCAGCATCGCTGCAATCGATGCCGAAAAGCAAGAATGCGTCATTATCTACCGTACTGAAGGGAAAGGCACCACCCTGATCAGCCAGCTTACAGCAGGCGACGAATTGGACATCCTGGGGCCATTGGGCAACGGCTACCCGATCGATATGCTTGAAGAAGGGCAGAATGCTTTGCTGATCGGCGGCGGCATCGGCGTTCCTCCGCTTTATGAATTGGCGAAACAATTGCATGCGAAAGGCGTCAACGTTGTGAGCTGCTTCGGTTTCAAAAACAAAGAGGAAGTTTTCTATGAAGACGAATTCGCGGCATTCGGCAAAGTCAATATCGCCACGGATGACGGCAGCTACGGCAAACAAGGCTTCGTGACGCAATACTTCGATGAACTGGACGGCTTCGTGCCGGACGCAGTCTTTGCTTGCGGCCCGAAAGGCTTGTTGGTTGCGGTAGCGAAGACATTCGATCCAAGCCTTACCTACCTTTCGTTGGAAGAGCGGATGGCCTGCGGTATCGGAGCCTGCTACGGCTGCGTCTGCGACAAGAAAAACAGCACATCAGCATACGATAATTACAGAGTCTGTGTCGAAGGACCGGTCTTCAGAGCAGAGGAGATAGTACTATGAATCGATTAGCAGTCAGTTTACCCGGTTTGGAACTTAAAAACCCGATCATCCCCGCAAGCGGGTGTTTCGGTTTCGGCGAAGATTACGGCAAGTTTTACGATTTGAGTCTGTTGGGCGCCATCATGACGAAAGCGACGACGCTTGAGCCCCGCAAAGGCAATCCTACGCCGCGTTTGGCGGAAACGCCAGCCGGCATGCTGAATGCCATCGGTTTGCAGAATCCCGGCGTCGAGGTTGTCGTTGCACAGAAGCATACCGCGCTTGAAAAATACGATGTGCCTTTGATTTCGAACGTTGCCGGTAACACCGTCGATGATTATTACCAGGTCTGCAAAGCCGTATCCCAATCGCCGAACGTCAAGGCGATCGAATTGAATATTTCTTGCCCGAATGTACACAAAGGCGGCCTGCAGTTCGGAACCGATCCGGAGATGGCAGCTGCCGTCACACGGGCGGCCAAAGAAGGCGCGACGGTTCCGGTTTATGTTAAATTGTCACCGAATGTGACGGATATCGTGGAGATCGCCAAAGCGGTCGAAGCAGCCGGAGCGGATGGCATTTCGATGATCAACACACTGGTCGGTATGCGCATCGATCTGCACACGCGCAAACCGATCATCGCCAACAAGACAGGCGGCCTTTCCGGTCCTGCCATCAAACCGGTGGCGATCCGCATGATTTACCAAGTGGCGCGCGCAGTCGATATTCCGATCATCGGGATGGGCGGCGTCTATACGGTGGATGATGTTTTGGAAATGTTTATGGCCGGAGCCAGCGCAGTCGGCGTCGGCATGGCCAACTTCACCGATCCGTTCGTTTGCCCGAAACTGATCGAACAGCTTCCGCAACGCATGGACGAGCTGGGCATAAACAGCCTGCAGGAATTAATCAATGAAGTGAGAGAAGGCATCCTGAATGAACGATAAACCGATAATAGCGTTGGACTTTTCAACGAGCAAAGAAATCCAGGACTTCCTTTTGTTATTCAAGGAGGAGTCGCTTTATGTAAAAGTGGGTATGGAATTGTATTACCAGCACGGAGCGGAAATTGTGAAACAGATCAAAGAAATGGGCCATGAAATCTTCCTGGACCTGAAATTGCATGACATCCCGAACACCGTTCACCGGGCCATGAAAGGCTTAGCTGCTTTGGATATCGATATGGTCAATGTCCATGCAGCAGGCGGATCAGAAATGATGAAGGCCGCCAAAGAAGGCTTGATTGCCGGCACTCCGGCAGGCAGCACCGTTCCGAAACTGATTGCAGTCACACAATTGACTTCCACCTCCGAAGAGGCGATGCAGACGGAACAATTAATCAAAGTCAGCCTGCAGGAGAGTGTCCTGCACTACGCAGACCTTACCTGCAAATCCGGACTGGACGGTGTTGTCTGCTCCGCATGGGAAGCGCGTATGATCAAAGACCACACGAATGAAGACTTCATCTGCTTGACACCGGGTATCCGTCCGGCCGGCAGTGCTGTTGGCGACCAGAAGCGTGTCGCGACACCAAGCCGCGCTCGAGAAATCGGATCCACCTACATCGTCGTCGGTCGCCCGATTACGCAAGCGACTGATCCGGTTGCAGCCTATCACGAAATCAAGAACCAATGGAATGGAGCGGAATAAAATGACGATAGCAAAAGAAGTAGCAAAATCATTATTGGATATCAAAGCGGTGAGCCTAAACCCACAGGATCCTTTCACATGGGCATCCGGCATCAGAAGCCCGATCTATTGCGACAACCGCGTCACAATGAGCTTTCCGGCGGTGCGCAAACAGATCGCGCAAGGTTTGGCTGATTTGATCAAAGAAAAATACCCGGATGCAGAAGTGATTGCCGGAACTGCGACTGCAGGCATTCCACACGCGGCATGGATCGCTGACATTTTGGACTTGCCGATGGTCTACATCCGTAGTAAGGCGAAAGACCACGGAACAGGCCGCAAAATCGAAGGCAAAATCACCGAAGGGCAAAAAATGGTCGTAGTCGAGGACTTGATCTCAACAGGCGGCAGCGTCATCGAAGCTTCCAAAGCAGCCGAACTGGAAGGCGCGAACGTATTGGGCTGCGTCGCCATCTTCACTTACGAATTAGCTAAAGGTACAAAAAACTTCGCCGATGCCGGTCTTGCAATCGACACATTATCCAACTATAGTACGCTTTTGGAAGTCGCGCACGAAACGTCGTACATCACCGAAGCGGAAATGGACTTACTGAAAGACTGGAGCAAAGATCCGGAGCATTGGTACAAAGGCTAGGCTAAGGTCGAGATAATAGGTTCAGATCGAAATAAATGGTTAACCAAGAGAAATGGGCTTCCTCGATGATGAGGAAGCCCATTTCTCTTGGTTTATCCGAAAAATCAAGATCGCAAGTGTGCGGGTTGTCGGATTCTTCGCGGTTATCCGACAACCTCAGGATCGAATGCATGCACGTTGTCGGATTCTGTGCAGTTATCCGACAAGCTTGCGAGTAAATGTGTTCTGGTTGTCGGATTCATCGCAGTTATCCGACAACCACAGGATCGAATGCATGCACGTTGTCGGATCGGATTCTTCGCGGTTATCCGACAACCCCGAATAATACCTGCAAAAAAAATGCTCTCGGAAAAAATTCCGGGAGCATTTTTTGCGTGCATTTTTACCTCGAGTAGATCAATCCGCTTTTAAGGATTTGATCAATTCCTTGTCAGGGGTCACATAGACCGTCTTCTGGCCTTCGTAGATGACGAAGCCGGGTTTCGCTCCGTTCGGCTTCCGGATCTGTTTGACGGCCACATAATCGACTGGAACATTCGCAGAGTTCTGGAATTTGGAATAATAAGCGGCGATGTTGGCGGCTTCCAACACCGTTTCCTCGCTCGGGTTGTTTCCCTCGATAATGACATGCGAACCGGGAATATTTTTGGCGTGGAGCCAGATATCGGTCTTTTTGGCGGTTTTCAAGGTCAACTGATCGTTTTGGAGATTGTTTTTGCCGACCAGGATGCTCGTCCCGTCGGTGGATCTGAAGCGATGGGGCTTGCTGGCTTTTTTCTTCTTGTTCTTCAGCGATTGCTTGCGCTTCAGGTAACCCGATTCGCTCAACTCATCCTTAATCTCCTCCAAGTCCTGCGGATCGGATAATTGGATCTGCGTTTCGATCGTTTCAAGGTATTCGTTTTCTGCATGTGTCTGCCGGATCTGTTCATTCACGTGATTGACGGCAGTCGTCAGCTTCTGGTACTTCGAAAAGTACTTCTGCGCATTCTGTGAAGGCGTGAGAGAAGGGTTCAGAGCGATGGCGACTGGTTTTTCATCGTCGTAAAAATTGTTCAGCACGACTTCCTGTTGGCCTTTTTCGAATTGGTGCAGATAAGCGGTCAAAATCTCGCCTTTTATCCGGTAGACATCCGCCTTTTCGGTTTCCAGCAACGTCTGATCGAGTTTCTGCAGCTTCAATTGGTTTTTCTTGCGCTCGGTGCTGACGATCTGCAGCAAGTCGGAAGCGACTTGGTGGATGCGGTCGCGGGTTGCCTTCTCCGCATAATAGGCGTCCAAAAGTTGGCTTAAGGTTGCGAATGAATGCTTCTCACCGGGCAGACTCTCGTATGGGAAGGGCGTAAAGTGTTGCTTCCTTTCGCCTTCGTTCGTCAAAGTCGGCGTCACAGATTCCAGCCGTTGTTTGAAAACTTGGATGGCATCAGTCACCGAATTATTTTCGGCAGCGGCATAAGACGCGATTTCCTGTGCCGAGTCACTACCGAGACCCTGGAATGTTTGTTGCAAAGCTTTCCGTAACGGGACTTCCGGATCGAATTGCGCAACGAGGGCTTCGATTTCCTCTAGTTCAAGCGCAAACAGATCCGATCGATCCTGATGAGGGGGCAGCTGGTAAGCTACACCCGGATGCAGCGGTCTGAAGCTGTTCTGGTAGAAAGGTACGTGCTTCAGGCAATCGATGATGATTCTGGACTCTTTGTCGATCAAAAAAATGTTGCTGTGACGGCCCATCAATTCGATGATGAGCTCCAATTGCTGCTGATCGCCTAGTTCATCGAAGTTCCGGAAAGAGAAGATCACTATCCGGTCATTGCCCAATTGGCGAATATCCTCAATGATCGCTCCTTCCAGTTTCTTCCGGAGCACCATGCAGAAGTTCGGAGCCGAGTCCGGATTGGATAATGAATCTTCAATGACTTGCAGCCGCGCATACGAAGGATGCGCAGAAAGCAGCACGCGCTTATTTTTTCTGTTGGCACGCACTGTTAAAATGATTTCGTGCTGAAAGGGTTGATGGACTTTTCCGATTCTTCCGTTCTCCAATTCTCGGTTCAGTTCACTTACCATCGCACGGGTAAAAACACCATCAAAAGACATGGATGCACCTCCTATAGGCATGTCTGAATATGCCTTAACATTATAACACAAATACCCAACCCGAAAAAACCTACCTAATGCTGTGCGGGTGGGAAGTCCGTATTTGAAAACAAAATACTGTTAGTTTTCCAAGCGGACAATAAATATAGTGACATTTTAAGCCGTTTGATTATTATCTAGAATTTTATTAAACACCTATGAACATTGTGTCCGATATCTCTCGGAAAACTCGCATCGATATTGTGAATGCAGTGTAATAATACTCCAATTAAATGCTTATACATAAGTATTGTAGGCGCATTTGTCTATGTTGGGTTGACAAAGAAATTTTAAAAAATACATTCCATTAAATGACCACAGGGAATTGGTCCAGGGTGGCGAGAAGTCTGACATATGGATCTGAAATAAAAAGTAAATAAATTAATATTAAATGTTGCAATTGGAACGAGGGTGACTTATACTAGGAAAGTAATCGAAATATGTAACCGATTTCAATAACACTTACTTTTAGGTCTTCCGAAAAACAGCGTTGCCTGACGGGCCCCCCCTAACACGAGTAGCGTACATTGTGTTTTCGGCCTTCAGGAAGGGACAATGAAATTCGGTGTCATGATGTTGTGCAGAAAAAAGATAGCGATAAAGAATCAGAATCCATCGCGACAGCAAATCTTGGGGGCTTGCTGTCGTCAAACTCCTCCCGTAAGTGAGGAGAACTAGCCTTGGGGGGATGGAGTATGTAATGGATGAATCAACATACAGCTATGCAGGGTGATTTGCTCAATTGATCCTAAACCGGATTTGCAACTTATACTGCCATTATCCAATGGATATCCGTCTTGCTTTCTGCACACCGATTACACTACCACAATAGAGGCAGCCAACTTGAAAGACCCGTACAAATAACCCCCTAATTTATTGTAATGGGAACCAACAGCATGACAAAAAAGCAAAAAGCAGGAACCTACTGTTGTTTTGCTTTTTTTGTCGATTCCGAAGTTGATGGGGAGGAATATGAGAATACCTCATCTTTTTCTAATCCTACTCTTGACTTTATTTTTACCATTGGTTACTATTGAATTATCAATCATCAAAGGAGCAATCAAGCATGAAAGCATTTACTCGCGTATCAAAAATGAATTTTTTCGATTGGCAAAGCCACGTGGAGTAGGTTGTTCTTTGTGACGTATTGATTGTCCGTAGATACAGCCTCAGATGAAACATCTGAACAGTATCTATGTGGATTACTAAAGATATTTAAGCCGCCACATAGACAATATCGGTCTGTGTGGCGTTTTCTGTATTCAGCCGCCATACTTGGTTCAGATGGCGGCTTTTTTATCACCTTTTTACAAAATCAAAAGCAGAAAAATTGGAGGAATCAGAAATGAAAAAATTATTTAAAGCACGCGCAAGCATCTTGACCCTAATGGCAGCGACAGTATTGATGGCATGCGGCAATACGGATGCCAATAATTCGGACACCTCTGCGGACGGTTCTACAGCTAGCTCCACCGACAGCATCAATCCGGATTTGCCTTACATCGGCATCATGCAATTGACTACCCACCCGGCACTCGATCAGATTGGGGAAGGCATCATCGACCAATTGGAAGAAGCCGGCTATGTGGACGGCGAAACGGCAACGATCGATTTCCAGAATGCGCAAGGCGACCAGTCAAATATGCAATCGATAGCGGAACGGTTCGTTTCGAATGACGCGGATATCATGATCGGCATCGCTACTCCTGCAGCACAAGCGTTGGCGAATGCTTCGAGCGATATTCCGATCATTTTGGGAGCCATCACAGATCCGGTAGCTGCCAGTCTTGTGGAGTCAATGGAAAAACCGGGCGGCAATATCACCGGCGTCAGCGACAAGACGCCTGCCCGCGACCAATTCGTGTTGATTCAACAATTGCTTCCTGAAGCTGAAACAATCGGTATCCTTTACTCGTCGGCGGAAGACAACTCAATCAGCTCCGCAAAAGAAGCTGAGGAAATCGCAGCTTCCTTAGGCCTCAAGACAGTCACTAAAACGGTCACTTCGACGAACGATATTGCGCAAGTCGCTGAGAGCCTTGCTTCCGAAGTAGATGCCATTTACGTACCGACGGACAACACTATCGCAAGCGGCTTGGCGACATTGATCCCGGTTGCGGATGCTTACAATATTCCGGTTTTCCCAGCAGTGGATACAATGGTCGAAGAAGGTGGTTTGGCGACAATCGGGCTGAATCAATATGCTTTGGGAACCCAAACTGGTGCTGTAGCAGCTGATGTTCTTGCTGGAGCCGATCCCGCAACTTATCCTGTACAGTACGCGACCGGGATTCAGCTGGTCATCAATCAAGCGAAAGCAGACCAATTAGGTATCACGATCCCTGATGATATTGCGCAGAACGCAATCTTTGTAGGAGAAGGAGAGTAGACTGAATGAATATGATTATTTCCGCCGTCTCCCAAGGGTTGCTTTGGAGTATTCTGGCACTGGGTTTATTTGTGAGTTTCCGTATTTTGGATTTGGCCGACATGACTACCGAGGGTGCATTTCCCCTCGGTGCAGCTGTGGCTGTACAAGCCATCACACTAGGAGCCAATCCGTATATTGCCATCATTTTTGCCATCATTGCCGGTAGCTCAGCCGGACTGATCACTGGTTTTTTGATCACAAAATTGCAGATCCCAAGTCTTTTGGCAGGTATTTTGACGATGACTGGCCTCTATTCCATAAATTTGCGTGTGATGGGTAGGGCAAACATCAGTCTTTTGGGCAAGGATACGATCTTCACAGTTTTCAAAGACATGAATCTTCCTAGACATTTTGACACAATTACGTTGGGTTTATTGGTAGTCATGCTGATCATCGGCCTGTATGTCATCTTTTTCAAGACGGAATTCGGGCAAGCAGTCATCGCGACAGGTGACAACGAAGCAATGGCCCGTTCGTTGGGGATTTCCACAAATACTATGAAAATCGTCGGCTTGATGATTTCGAATGGCATCGTCGCCTTGGCGGGATCCATCATCGCACAAGACAATGGCTACGCGGACATCAGCATGGGTATCGGTACGATCGTTATCGGTCTGGCGTCTATCATCATCGGTGAAGTATTGTTCACGAATGTCTCCTTCAAAATGCGTTTGGTTTGCTTGATGTTAGGGTCAGTCCTGTACCGCCTGATCATGGTGATGGTTTTGGAAGCCGGTATGAACCCGAATGACTTTAAATTGATCTCAGCTGTACTGTTGACCTTCTTCTTGGCGTTGCCGAAAATCAAGGAAACCTACTACATGTACTCATTGCGAAAGAAGGTGAAACGAAATGACTAATCAAGAAGCGATGTTGACGATGTCACATGTCTCCAAAACGTTCTACCCTGGATCACCCAACCAGGTCAATGCACTTCAGGATGTCAATCTGACGGTCAGAAAAGGCGATTTCATAACTTTGGTCGGAGGGAATGGAGCCGGTAAATCCACTTTATTGAATGCCATTTCCGGAAACTTCCTGCCTGATACTGGCGATATCATCGTAAACGGACAAAACGTAACATTCCTTAAGGAAGATAAACGTGCGCCTTACATCAGCCGGGTCTTCCAGGATCCCAAAATGGGGACTGCCCCAAGGATGACGGTGCAGGAAAACCTATCCTTGGCGTACCGCAGAGGCCAAAAACGGACGCTGCGTTTCGGGACTTCGCATGAAGAAAAAGCATTCTTCAAAGAGGAACTGAAAAAACTGGGCTTAGGCCTGGAGAACCGGATGGGCTCTGATATCGGGCTGTTATCGGGTGGCCAGAGACAAGCCATCGCTCTGTTGATGGCAACAATGAAAAGACCGGACATCCTGCTTTTGGACGAACATACAGCAGCGTTGGATCCGAAAACGGCTAAATTGGTCCTCGAATTGACGAATCAACAAGTCATCGAAAATAACCTGACCAGCATCATGATCACCCATAACCTGCAGGACGCAATCCAATACGGCAATCGCATGCTGGTGCTGCATCACGGTCAAATCATGAAGGATTACGATGCTGAAATGAAAAAGTCCCTGACGCCTGAAAAAATATTTGCTGAACTTCAGGAACTATCCATCAAAGACATCTTGGTCTGACAGAAAGGCAGTGATTTTTATGTGGCATCCGGGAGATGCGATCGGCTTCATCAGCTGTTCGAACGGATTGACGAATAATGGTCGCGCGTTGGAATTGGTTTCGTCCCTCAGCCGGAAACTCAAGAACGACTTTGGCCTTGAGACCGTGCTGGGTGACGTCCTTTTTCTGGATGAAGAGACACAGCAAACCAAGGCCCCTGCATCCCGTGCAGGGGCCTTGATGTCCCTTTATTCGGATGCGCGCGTGAAGGCAATCTTTGATTTATCAGGCGGAGACTTAGCCAACGAAATATTGCCCTATCTTGATTTTGAAATCATCAAAAAGAACCCCAAACCTTACTACGGCTACAGCGATAATACGGTAATTGTGAATGCCATCCAGGCTAAAACCGGTATGCAGAATATCCTTTATAACCCAAAAGTGCTTGTGAGTCAGGAGGAAGTCTTTCAGGCTCGAGCTTTCAGTGATGTGTTCAAGCAGATTGATGCCGACTGGACTGAAACGTTCAGAATCGGCGAAAATTTCTCGTCTGGGCAATTTTCGGCTGTTTTTGCCGGTGGGAATCTGCGTTGCTTCCTGAAGCTGGCTGGGACCCCTTTTTGGCCCGAATTGGAAAATAAAGTGCTGGTCCTCGAATCGGCAGGAGGCAAATACGAAGCAATGTGCAGCGGGTTGGCGCAACTGGAGCAATTAGGAGCCTTCGGAAAAATCAATGGCATGCTGATTGGGCAATTTACGCAAATCGCGTTGGACGGGAAGAGGGCTGCTTTTCTGGCAGTTTGCCGGGACTACGCTGCGAGGCACGGGTTCCCGGTTTGGGAAACGGACTTCATTGGCCATGATGACCGTTCCAAACCAATCCGCATCGGCTGAGGAGACTGTGTCCTGTCCCTGATCGAGAAAAAAACAGCATCCACCAGGCCAGCATTGACAAAAGCGTCTGTGCGCGTTATTATTTTAGCAACAGAATGAATTTCCTTTAACGAGAGTCCAGAGAGACTACTAAGGAGCATATCAGGCGTACTGCGCCTTCATCATGACTTTATGCCCATTGTCTCTTTGACCATGGGCTTTTTTTCTGGAGATTTATCCTAACGCACAATTTAATAGCGAATGTGAGACTTTAAGGGGGTCCTGTGAGGCCCGCAAGGTCACTAGATGGCCGCTCTGTATCCGGGAGCGGCTGGCCTAGAACCTGAAGAACTTACAAATTCTTCGGGTTCTTTTTGCCTCCATTCACAAAAAAACTAATTGGAGGGCTTTAAAATGATGCAGACAACAAATCAGATCGCATTAAAAAACTTTGTAAGTGTCGAGGAACTCACGAATCTGGAAATCATGTCGCTGATCCTGCGTGCATCCGAATTCAAAAACGGCATCCAACCGGAAAGAGATTTGACTGCGGGCACATACGCTGCGAACTTATTCTTCGAGAACAGCACGCGCACGCACAAAAGCTTCGAGATGGCGGAACACAAATTGGGGATGCAAGTCATCAGTTTTGACACTTCGACAAGCAGCATCAGCAAAGGCGAAACCTTATACGATACAGTCCTGACCTTATCGGCGATCGGCGTGGATGTGGTCGTTATCCGTCACAGCGCAGAAGCCTATTACAAAGAATTAATCGAAAGCCCGGGAATTACCGCGTCCATCGTGAATGGCGGAGATGGTGCCGGTCAGCATCCGAGCCAGTGCCTGCTTGACTTATTGACGATCTACGAAGAGTTCCATACGTTCAGCGGAGTGAAGGTGGCCATCTGCGGCGACTTGTCGCACTCGCGCGTCGCCAAAACAAATATGCAGATGCTGCAACGTTTAGGAGCGACCATCTATTTCACGGGCCCTAAAGAGTGGTATGATCCAACTTTCGATCAATACGGTACGCACATGGAAATTGATGACATCATCGGTGAGGTCGATGTTATGATGCTGCTCCGCGTCCAAACAGAACGCCATGGCGGCAAAGCGATGCGCTATACAAAAGCAGAGTATCTCGATCAATTCGGGCTGACGGTTGCAAGGGAAGCTCGCATGAAGGAATCAGCCATCATCATGCATCCTGCACCTGTCAACCGCGATGTGGAATTGGCGGACAGCCTAGTGGAATGTGGCCGCTCGCGGATCGTGACGCAAATGAAAAATGGCGTCTTTGCCAGAATGGCCATATTGGAAGCCATCGTAAACGGAAGAAAAGAAGCAAACGTTTAATCATCACATTCAACCAGTGGAGGGATAACATGTCAGTTTGGATAATAAATGCGAAAATGTTGGGTCAAAAAGAGGAACTTATTCCTGTAGAGATATACATAAAAGACGAGAAGATCGTCGCAATCGGTCGGGATCTGCAGGGAACGGCTGAAGATGCGACTATCATCGATGCCAATGGCGGTCTGGTCACTCCCGGATTGGTAGATGTGCACGTGCATTTGCGTGAACCAGGCTTCACCTATAAGGAAACAATCGAAACCGGAACACAGGCAGCCGCTCGCGGAGGCTTCACGACGGTCTGCGCGATGCCTAACCTGAATCCTGTACCGGATACGGCAGATAAATTCGCAGCTATCCAAAAGCTGATCAAAGACACTGCAGTCATCAAAGTAAAACAGTATGCGCCAATCACGGAGAACTTGCGCAGTGATGTGCTGACCGATCAGAAGCAATTGTTGGCAGCCGGCGCTTTCGCCTTCACCAACGACGGTGTCGGTGTCCAGACTGCCGGAACGATGTATTTGGCGATGCAGGAAGCTGCCAAGAACAACGCTGCGCTTGTTGCGCATACTGAGGATGACTCCCTGTTGTTCGGAGGCGTCATGCACAAAGGCACCCGTTCCGATGAATTGGATTTGCCGGGAATCCTGAGCGTGACTGAATCGACGCAAATCGCCCGCGACGTACTTTTGGCGGAAGCGACAGGTTGCCATTACCATGTCTGCCACGTTTCCACGAAAGAAAGCGTACGCGTCATCCGCGATGCCAAACGTGCAGGTATCCATGTCACCGCTGAAGTTGCACCGCACCACCTGATTTTGGTGGATGGTTCGATCCCCTCGGATACAGCCATCTACAAAATGAACCCGCCATTGCGCGGAGCGGAAGATCGCGCTGCTCTTATCGAAGGTCTGCTGGATGGCACAATCGACTGCATCGCAACCGATCACGCACCGCATGGCGAAGAGGAAAAGCAAGGCGGCATGGTCGGCGCTCCATTCGGCATCGTCGGCATCGAGACTGCTTTCCAATTGCTGTATTCCAACTTCGTGTTGGGTGGAGTCTTCACCTTGAAACAACTGGTCGATTGGATGACCGTTAAGCCTGCAGCACTGTTCGGAATGGAATCCGGTACGCTGGATATCGGCGCGCAAGCGGATATCGCCATATTCGATCTGGAGAACGAATATGAAATCCGCAGCGAGGACTTCCTTTCGAAAGCGACAAATACACCGTTCACCGGTTGGAAAGTCAAAGGCGAAACGCTTTATACATTAGTGGATGGCAAAGTCGTCTACTCAAAATAAATACACACCCCGGAGTGAGCAGCGAATTGCAATTCGCTGCTTATTTCTATATAATGACTAGGCAGAATAATGAATGGATAGGTGAATAAATTGACGAAACACTTAAAGAACATGTTATTGGTCATCGTTGCGGTCACCATAACCGCTGTCGGTGCGAGCTTCACAGTGAAAGCCAACGTCGGCGTGGGTGCTTACGAAGCCCTTAACATGAGCATCAATCAACTTTCCGGCATCAAAATCGGAACTCTGGCAATCTTACTGAATATCACATGCGTAGTGATTCAATGGCTTTTGATGAAAAAAGATTTTTCGGTCAGACAATTGTTTCAGATTCCTGTCACATTGATTCTTGGGCAAGTGATGAATATGATGCTGTATACGGTCTTTTCCGGCTTGACGATTGATCAGTATTGGGTGAAGATCGCCATGGTCATTTTAGGGGGCATCATTGCCGCGATTGGCGTCGGATCGATGATGGCTTTGAATTACATCAGTATGCCGTTGGAGGGCGCTTGTATGGCCTTCAGTAACCGTTTTGGCTTAAACTTTGGAAAAGTTCGCCAAATGGTTGATGTATTGTTGATAGCAGCCGCTTTGCTGATCACATTCTCCACAGACACAGCCATAACCGTTCGGGAAGGCACCATCATCAGCATGTTTTTCTTCCCGCCGAGCATGAATTTCGTTTATGAGAAAATCAAAGCTTCGGCCGTCGCACAGGAACTTTCCATTGATCTGGACTGATTCATTTTGTCGAAAAACACTAGATATGGTTTGTATTCCGATAGATAATACTGTATGATGTACCCATAAGCTTTTTCCGAAAAGAATATTTATCGGATAACCATTGGAGGGAACCATCATGTCTGACAAGAATGTTACAGTATACACGAAACCGAATTGCATGCAGTGCAATTTCACAAAGAAATTTTTGGATGATAACAGCATCCGTTATGAAATCAAAGACATCCAGGAATCCGAAGCAGCCTTGGCTGAAGTCAAAGAATTGGGTTTCCAATCTTTACCGGTAGTCGTTTTTGACGGCGTCGAGCCATTTTTTGGTTTCCGACCGGATTTGCTTGAACAGTTGATCACGGCCTAGAAGTCGCCATCCGAACAGCACCAGATTTCCCTTCAGGGGATATCTGGTGCTGTTTTTTTCAGCTAAAATCGCTAAGTCATGGTAAGATAGAGACAAGAAAAAACAACAACTGCGTCAAGAAAGGGGACCAATTTCAATGACAAATTCGTTATACCACACAGAGATCATCAATGCTGAGGGCTTGAACGGAATAGCTACAGTTTCGAATGGAACTTCCTTACGTACATCCGATCCACTGAAAGATTTGCCCGGCTTCAACCCGGAACAATTATTCGGTCTCTCCTGGTCGACCTGTTTAAATGCGACAATCGAAGCACTTCTGAAGGCAAGAGGAGCAAAAGCGCGCAGCAAGGTAGAGGCACATGTCGATTTCTGCCGTGAAGAAGACGGTAAAGGCTATTATTTTGATCTCAAGGCCTTTATTTCAGTTGAGGGCATGACATTGGCGGACGCTGAGAAGCTTGCGCAATCGGCCCACAAGCGCTGTCCAGTTTCCAAGATCATCGGTGATTACAATCACATTACGCTGGAAGTAGTTCCTTACACCGAATAACGGTCTTTAAATTGGTTTATTCAAAGGACAGCTAATCCGTATCACTTTGCTTCACTATTTTTTATGCTAAAATAATGAAAAACGGAAAAGGGGCGTTGCATATGTTAAAAGATTTCGATTTTGACAAAAAAGAGACGACATTATCCGGCACTAAAAGGTCCGAACTCGGAAGTGGATTGGCTGCTTTGCAGAGAAAATTAGTTCAGAGTGATGCTTCCATGCTGATCATCGTCGATGGTTGGGAATCTTCCGGAAAAGGGCACATACTGAAGGATTTGACCAGAGAATTGGACCCGCGTTATTTTGAAGTAAGCGCGTTCGATGACGCCCTGGACGATTATGCAGAGCGTCCTTTTTTGTGGCGCTTCGCAAGGGATTTGCCCGGGAAAGGCCGGATTGCATTTTTCGATCGCAGTTTTTATTCTGAACTGATGAACGATCTGAAGATGAAGGATGAACTGCTGGAACATCATTTGGGTTATATCAGTTTTCTCGAGCGCATGCTGGTTGCCGACAATACAATCGTCCTGAAATTATTTCTGCACCATTCCGAAAAAACGATGGAAAAACGGATTGAGAAGCTGAAAGGCGATCCCTACAGAGAGTTCCTGATCACGAAAGATGATGAGAAACAACTCAAAAAATACGCTAAATATTTGCAGCACTTTGACAAAATATTGGAGATGACAAATTTCGAGGCATCTCCATGGCATGTGGTTTCTTCAGAAAACCTGAAAGACGCTTCCCGAGAAGCACTAAGCATCGCCAGCAGTACTTTGAAGAGTCATCTTGAGCAATCTGCCCAACAACCACCGGCTCCAATCCGTTCCGGCCTGAAGGAAAAACCTCTGGCTAAGATCGATCTGAAAGCTGCTATAACGGAAGAAGAGTATGAAGCGCAGCTGGAGAAACTGCAGCAAGAAGCGGGTGAATTGGTCTACGAAATGTGGCGGAAAAAGATCCCGTGTGTCCTTGTGTTTGAAGGGACGGATGCGGCAGGAAAGGGCGGAGCAATCAGTCGTCTGACCAGATTGATCGATCCGCGCAGCTATGACGTTGCCACGACTGCGGCACCCACCGAAACCGAGAGCCGCTATAACTATCTTTGGCGCTTCTATCAGACTTTTCCGGTAAAAGGGAAAATGACCATCTATGACAGAAGCTGGTACGGCCGCGTGCTGGTGGAACGGGTTGAAAACTTTACACCGGAATACCGCTGGGCCGCTGCCTACGAAGAAATCAACGAAATGGAACACAACTTGGTACATGATGGCTTGTTGATCATCAAATTCCTGATTGTGATAGACAAAGAAGAGCAAAAAAAACGCTTCAAAGACCGTGAAAATGATCCGGAGAAGAACTACAAGCTGACCGATGAAGATTGGCGGAATCATGAAAAGTTCGAGCAATACGAGGAAGCCATGAATGAGATGGTCGCCAGGACGGATACCAAAGATGCTCCGTGGATCATTGTCGAAGGCAACCAGAAAGAATATGCCCGGATCAAAGTATTGAAGGAATTCATTACCCGGGCAAGAGCCTTCATCGACAGCCATGAGGGCAAGAAGCAAAAAAATAGTCGAATGTAAGCGGGGCGTATAATTTGTTAACAAACAAGAAAGTAACCATCTATGTTACGGGCGGCATTGCAGTCTATAAAGCAGCCGATCTCGTCAGAAAATTCATCAAAGCGGGTGCAGATGTCAGAGTCGCGATGACTGCTTCCGCACAGGAATTTGTCACTCCGTTGACATTCCAGGTTTTGAGCAAGCACGACGTCTACACAGACACCTTCGATGAAAAAGATGCGCAGTTCGTCAGCCATATCCATTTGGCGGACTGGACCGAGCTAGCTGTCGTGGCGCCGGCAACAGCCAACATCATCGCCAAGATGGCGAACGGCATCGCCGATGATTTTGTGTCGACTGCGCTATTGGCGACGACAGCTCCGAGGCTGATTGTGCCTGCCATGAACCAGCATATGCTGGAGAATCCGGCTACAGTCCGGAATATGGAAGCTCTAAAAAGCTACGGCTATGAAATCATGGAACCCGACACCGGCTTCTTGGCTGAAGGATACGAAGGTAAAGGGCGCATGCCTGAACCGGAAAAGATTGTTGAGGCGGCGCAGTTGGTCGTTTTGAACAACGCCAAAGAACTGCCTTTGAAAGGCAAGAAGGTGCTCATAACGGCAGGCGGAACGAAAGAGCGCATCGATCCGGTCCGTTTCATCACCAATGATTCTTCCGGTAAAATGGGCTACAGTTTGGCGAAAGCCGCCCGTGATTTGGGGGCTGAAGTCACGTTGGTCACCGCAACGGATCTGTTGCCGATTCCTTTCGGGGTCGAAGCAATATCCGTGCATTCCTCGAAAGAAATGGCAACTGCAGTTTTAGATAAATTTCACAATCTCGATATGGTCATTATGGCAGCGGCTGTTTCAGATTACAGACCAAAAGCGCAAGCGACAGTCAAAATCAAGAAAACAAACCAGGATTTGACCTTGGTATTAGAGAAAACCACAGATATCTTGGCTGAACTCGGAAAAAGAAAGACGGATCAATTTTTGATCGGTTTTGCAGCCGAAACGCACGAAGTCGAACATTATGCATTAGACAAATTGAAACGTAAAAACGCGGACATGATTGTAGCAAATGACGTTTCGAAAGAATATGCAGGCTTCAACAAGGATACAAACGAAGTAAGTATTTATCAATTGGACAAGGAACCAATCCAGATTTCGGTACGGTCAAAAGATTTGATTGCCGAAGAAATATTGTATGCAGCCATCGAATCGATGCATGACAAAGCTGGCACAGAATAAGTTAAAAAAACAAAAAAATAACATAATGTAGCAAAATTGCGATACGGATTAAACTTTCGCAATTTTGCTATTTTTATATGGTGCGATCAAGATGAATTTGATTATCACGGTTCCTGTTAACTATCATACATAACTTCGTATAATATATATTATGTAAACTAGAATATCCAAATTTGAATAGAAGGTCTTCACCCTATGCTTTTGGAGAGATTTATCAGTATTTTTCTATTATTCTGGATCACAACAGATTGTAATCTTATTTTTTGGTTATATTTGAGAAATTATTCCTCGTTGAATCTTTTTCAACTTCACAAATATGCAAAAACATTCTGGAGTATCCACACATATCCCTGAATTTTTTTATGTCAAGATGATCACTCAGGTAATCTGTCGGCAATATAGATTCGCAATCTAAAAAGCGCCCTAGGTTTCCCAGGACGCATGTGAGGGCGCTATGTCAACTTTTCAGAAATTTCTTTGATAACCATATCCTTTAGGGCGTCAAAATTATCATCCCAAGTTGCAACATTGACGCATAGCGAAATTGCTTCATCTGTCGTGAGTGACAATTCTTTGCTGTTCAATGCCAGAAAGGCTTCTAAAGCGACGAAGGCTGTACGTTTATTTGCGTTGTGAAAACAATGCTTTTTGACTAGGTTGATAAACAAGATTGCTGCTTTTTCAATGATTGAAGGATAAACCTCTTCTCCAAATGCAGTAGCATTAACAGAATTTACACACATATGCAACGAGCCCGAATCTTTTACACCAATCAATTCATCTGGAGAGTATCGCTGAATGAGATATACATTGATCGCAATGAGTTGGCTTTCAGACAAAGAAACAATCATTTGTCGACCAATTCTTTCAATGCTTCATCATTTTTGTCACAAATGCCCTTCACCAATTCCATAAACGACTCTGTGATTACTTCTTGTTTCTTTTTCATTGTTACTTTTTCACCTTGTGTATCAAATTCTAATGTGTCCCCTTCTTTAAGGCCAATTTGCTGCAACACTTCCATTGGAATAGTTACCGCAAGACTGTTTCCGACTTTTCTTAATTTTCTTTCAATAACTTTATTTTCTTTTGTCAGAGTCATTTTCTATCCCTCCTATCCCTTGTATACACATTATACATTATATAAGATACATAGTGAAGAACAAATGCTCTGATACCCATCAGTCGAAATACTGAAACAGTTTTCCTTTGACTTCTTCGAGAAATTCCAAATCGGAAGCGGTTGGATTTTCGATTTCCAGCAATGTGAGATAATCATCCGAATCCATGCTATTGACAACAAGTTCGGCTAAAGAACCATGGGGAAATTTGTTCATGCGTATGTCGAGCTCAGATTCGAGATAAGCGCGGTTAAATCCTGAATAGGACTGAATCTTTCTGATCAGATCCTCATAATTCACGTTTTTTCTTTGCTCTGTCACAATTTCATTCATGAACATCAGGATTTCTTGTTCCGTTTGAATCCTGTAATCCGGAGTCACCCTTTCTTTCAGACTTTGCAAAAACTGCTCCAATTTTATTCTGTTGACCGTCACTTTTTTCATAATATCACTCACTCCTCGCTCCAGAATACTCCCGGCATTGTTTACACCTATATATTACCACCTTGGAGGCTGATTGGACGAATGAGAGCATTTGCGATATAGGCAAAAAAAAAGCGAAAGCGCCCTTTCCTATTGCCGGAATATGGGCGTTTTCGCTATGTTTTTCTATTTTCAGCTTCCTACAGGCACAGCCTGGAGCATTTGGTACAATTCAGATGGAGACGGCACATCGCTGATGTTTTCGGAGTAATGGCTCAGGACAACTTGCCCTTTTCTATCGACGACGATTGTCGCCTGCAGTTGCAGTTCATTCCCCTCAAAACGTTGACATTCGATTCCATAATAGTCAAATTCCAGCAATTTATCTTCAGAAACGCCGTATACAAGTTGTCGCATTGACTCTGAAGAAGGAATATTGAAGTGCCCATACAATTCCTGCTCTGGGTCCGCTATGACGGTGAATGGGATGCTCAATTTGGCAGTTCTTTCGGCAACAGCAGCTTCTGTACCCTGTATCACCATCAGGATTTCGATATCCTGTTCTTTGAGGAATTTGTAGGCATCGCGGTATTTCAGCATGTCCAGTTGGCTCATGCCGCACCCCAGATGTCTCAGGAAAATCACTGCAGTGAAATTGCGTTTCAGCTGAGATCGGAAACTTTCACAATTTCCATTATTCGTCAAAAATAAAAAGTCGTCTATTTCTGTTCCTTCGGTCAACTTCATGTAGCCAACTCCTTCCGCTTTTCCCTTAAGATTATTCCTTCGAGTGCCATTTTTAATGCCGGTACGTTGATTCCAAGTAAGAACATCTTACCGTTTCTTTCAGATTTTGTCGATGTTATTGTTACATTTTCTTGTCAGAATATATTCCATGAGATTTTCCTAAGACTGTAGTTGAAGTCATATTTGTCCAATAGCTACAAATTGACAGCGTTTACAGATTGTGATAGATTGACTTTGATGAGGCAATCAAGCATATAAGGAGGTGTAGAATATGGCAAGAGGAGGCGGTGGCGGTTCACGTGGAGGAGGCGGTTCATTCGGTGGTAGCCGTGGTGGCGGCGGCCGAAGCAGCGGCGGTCGCGGCAGTTCCTTTGGTGGCGGTTCATTCGGCGGCAGCAAAAGCGGTCGTGGTGGAAGTCGCGGTGGAAGTGGTGGATCATTTGGTGGCGGGTTTAATATCCCCCGTTCCGGTTCGAGTGGCCCTATTTTCCGGAGCGGCCCGATCATCAGAGGCCCCTCATCCGGCGGGCCTATCTTCTCTGGTGGAGGTCCCAGAGGCGCCCCGGGGTGCGGCTTAGGTTGCGGTACGATCGCATTGATCTTGGTCATCCTGGCTATTGTTTTTGGTTTGATTTTCTCCTTCAATACAGGATCTTCGCTTTCAGGTTCGGGAGGAGGCAATGAAATCACCCTTTCTACAGTGGAACGGGAACCCCTTCCGGATGGATCGGTCACGGAAACGGATTATTACACAGACACGATCGGTTGGATCGGAAACCGTTCTGAATTGACCTCGGGGATGAAGCATTTCTACGAAAAAACCGGCGTGCAACCCTATCTGTATTTGACGGATGACATCAACGGCTCGACGAATCCTTCGATGGAGGATTTGGAAAGCTTCGCGAACGAAAAGTATGACGAACTATTTGCTGACGAAGCCCATCTGCTGTTGGTCTTCTTCGAATATCAACCCAGCTTGTACATGGATTATTATGTGGTCGGCACGCAGGCTGCCACCGTCATCGATACGGAGGCCGGCGATGTCTTGCTTGATTATATCGATTCCTATTACTATGACGACAACAAAACGGACGAAGAATTTTTCAGCCATGCTTTCCGGGATTCTGCGGATCGCATTATGGAAGTGACGCGCTCCCCGTGGATCACGGTCCTGATCGTATTCGGCGTTGTTATCCTGCTCGCCCTTCTGTTCTTGTGGTGGCGGCATGCCAAAAAACAAAAGAATCTGGAAGCGCAGCAAACCGAAGACATCCTGAAGACGCCGTTGGATACGTTCGGCAACACCGAGGCGGAGGAACTGACGAAAAAATATGATACCAACGTCCCGCAACAAACCGATACAACCCCTACCCCGCAGCCAGAAGACGAAACCAAGGAAGACACGAAACCCTAAGGAGGAAACGGAAATGGCAATACTGGAGAGATTCTCGGATATCATCAGTGCGAACATCAATGCTTTGATCGACAAAATGGAAAATCCCGAAAAAATGATCGACCAATACCTGCGCGACATGATGGAAGATTTGGCTGAAGTCAAAAGGAGCACGGCTGGCGTCATGGCTGAGGAAACAAGGACCAAACGCTTGGTTGATGAAAACCAGGCCGAAGTCATCAAATACACGGACTACGCCAAAAAAGCTTTGGCTGCGGCCAATGAGAACGATGCGCGCATTTTCCTGACTAAAAAGCAGGAATTGGAGAATGTAGGTGCCGGATTGGCGACTTCATACGCTTCGGCCCATGAGAATGCCGTCAAGATGCGCCAGATGCACGATAAGTTGGCGACCGACATCGAAACGCTCAAAACCCGCCGTGAAATGATCAAATCCAAGATGGCGGTCGCCAAAACCCAGGAGACCCTGAACAAGGCTACGGATTCCATCGCCAGCACGAAAGGTGCCATGAGTTCCTTCGAACGGATGGAAGAAAAAGCCGATAAAATGTTGGATGAAGCCAACGCGATGTCCGAGCTGAACATGACGCCGATCGATGAAGCCAAAGCGCTGGAAGAAAAATATGCCAGCCAAGGATCGGCATCCGTCGAAGATGAGCTTGAGAAAATGAAAAAAGATATGGGATTGTAAAACCCCGCTAAATTCAAAAAAGTGCACCCTGCCCAGATGGCAAGGTGCATTTTTTTGCTGATTTCGTGCAAACGCATTTTGAGGATGCTTCGTGATGGTGGGTACGCCATCACATTTGAAATCGCCTCAAAATGCGTTATTTTGTTGCAGGTGCTAAAAGCCAAAATCGACGCGTTTGTAAACGTTGTTGATGTTCTCCTGCGTGATGTCGATATAGCGGAGCGTGACCGCCTGCGATGAATGCTGAAAGATGGTCTGGAGCAAAGAAATGTCGACGCCCTGCTTGTAGGAATGATAACCGAAGCTCTTTCGCAGCGAATGGGCGCTCAAAGTGATGCCGATCATATCCCCGGCATGCGCGATGATGCGGTGGGCCTGCGTGCGTTTGATGTGACTTTTCTTGTCAGCGTTGGAATAGAATAAATAATCGGCAGCACCCAGCCCTTCCTTTTCGACATAATCCGAAATGGATTGCTTCAAGCGGTCATGGATGGCCAGTTCTTTCTTTTTGCCGGTTTTCATTTCAACGATCTGGTAAGACTCTTTCCCCAATACTTGCCCTACCTTGACGTTCAGAATGTCGCTGATGCGCAGACCGGTGCGGATGGCATACTCAAGCAGGAGGCGATTTTTCGAATAAGGCGGATAAACGTCCATCAATGTTTGGATTTGGCTGATGTCTTTGATTGCATGGGTCGTATTCACTGAAATGTCCTCTTGTTTCCTCGATTTTTACCCGCTGAAATCGCGGTATTTTCTGCAGATTCCGATAAAAAAAGCATACCATTTTGGCATTGATAAATCAACGTTTTGGAGGGAACACAATTATACATGTGTTCCCTTATTTTGTGTCCATCCCCATGGTTCAGCAGGCTGCAGAAACGACTTTTCAGGCGATTTCGAACACGATGGCAGCCCACCGTGTTCGAAATGTCGCGAATGAGACTTTTTTGGGCAGGCTTTGACTTTACGTCGTGAAAGCTTCATAATTATTTAAAGAAATCATAATACATTTCGTAAAGTATCTTTGATACAATGCTAACAAGCTACGAAAGAAAGAAGGTTTAAACATGAAACTGAAAAAAATGATGACAGTAGGTCTGGCTTCGTTGACCTTATTGGGAATTACCGCTCCAGCAGCGTTCGCCGATAAAGTCGCAATCGAACCGATCTTCACTTACGGCGAAAGTCTTACGGCCGCTCAGCTTGAGGAAACACGGGAAACGCTGGGAGTTGCTGAAGGAACGAATGAATTAGTCGTGGCCGTCAATGAATTGAATGGCTTGCTGCAGGATTCTTACCCTTATAACCAAGTCTATTCCAGCACATACATCACTCCGGCAGACATCGATGGTGCTGTTTCGGTAGAAATCTTGACGCCTGAAACAATCACGGCGATCACCGAAGCGCAATACAAGAATGCCGCAATCACTGCCGGCGCAGTCGATGTGGACATCAAAGTAGCATCTTCAGTCAAAGTAGACGGGTCCGGCGCGTTGGCTGGCGTATACAAAGCTTTCGCCGATGCAGGCAACACGCTGGACGCAGCAGCAGTGGAAGTCGCCCAGGAAGAACTGGCTGTTACCTCTGCCGTTACCGAAGAGAACCAAGACAACAGCGGCTATTCGGATGAATTGATGAATGCCGCAATCGTGGAAATGAAACAGGACATCCAGGAGGCGAAAGATGCCAACAATGGAAGCCTCAGCGCTGACGATATCCGCCAGATAGTCGAGGACGTGCTGAAGAACTACAATCTGGACACCATCCTGTCAGCTGACAACATAACGAACATCCAAAACCTGATGATCAATTTCGGCGACATCAACCTGACGACTGAGCAAAAAGAACAGATCGCAGCCTTCGGGGAAGAACTGCAGGCAACGGGCGGACAATTGTTCGAACAGGCAAAAACAGCCTGGAGCAATGTCGATCAGGAGCAACTGAAGGAAGACAGCATGGGCATCTGGGAATCCATCGTCCAGTTCTTCACCAATCTTTTCGGCGGGAACGACAGCACTTCGACTGAAGCCGAATAACTGAAGCATTGCTGTTCAAATAAAGTTGCTTGCACAAAACAGAAGACCCCCTTTCTGCATTCATCGAAAGGAGGGCTTCTGTTTTTTTTCAGATACTTTCGTGAATGACCATGATAATTGCCTGTTATCTTCACAAAAAATTTAAATTTGCATGTTATTCTCTTGGGAACTACTGGTGCATGCATCGAAAGGAGAATTACTGTATGCTGGAGCTTCCCGTATTGTTTGCCATCTTTTTTACGATGGCCTATTTCACCTTTTCAAGCCGCGGCATGCTGGCGTATACGATCGGAATCTATCTGGATCTTCCCAATGTCATCATCCACGAATGCGGCCATGCTTTGACGGCGCGCTTATGGGGCGGAAGCATTCAGTCGGTAAAATTCCACATCCTTCCCTCCATCGTCAAAAACGGAGGCATCCTCGGTGTTGCAGAAATCGGGAACCGTAGCGGGACGGGAATGTTTTTCAGTCTGCTGGGCGGTTATGTATCGCAGGCATTGTTTTTTGTGGTCATGGCTTATTTGTATCTGCAGGGACTACTGCTGTGGATCATTCCGCTTTTCCTGGGTGTCTATTTGCTTACAAATTTGCTGGCGCGGGAAAAAAGCTTTTGGCAGAACCTGATTATGCTGGTTGTGATCGGTAGCTCGATTCTGATGTACCGCAACAACTACAGCTTTATGCTGCAGATTTACCAATCTATGGACGTCATCACAATCGCTTTTGTCATCTGGTATATGTTTGGCTTGGCGCATCAATTCTTTATCGTACTGCTTCTGAAAAACGACAGCCATTGGGACGGGTCGGACTTGGCGAAAAGAACGTTCGTGCCTACCCTCTTCTGGAAAGCCTGCTTTCTCCTTACCATGGGCGGAGCCTATTTCGCTCCCTTTTGGCTGCAACACTAGTTGATTTGAAACAGACCAAGAAAGCTGAAGAACCGCCTAAATAAGGTCGGATCTTCAGCTTTTTTGTTGGCTTTATTTTTGGGCCAGAAGTGCTTCGACTTTGGCAATGTCGATCAGGTCTTTTTCCCTGCCTAGCTGTTTCTTCATCACGATGATTGACTCTAGGCTCGCAACCGGAATCCCTTCGATCATGGTGATTTCTCCGGAGTGCCAGTCTTCAAATATTTCCACGTCATCGCTGTAGACCACTTTTCGGGCAAAATCGCCCTGTTTGATAGGGTATCCCTGCGCCGCTAAAGTCCGGAATGCTTCTTTGTTGCAGCTGATGTCGATATCCTTTGTTTCCTCTTTTATGCCATGCATAACCAGGGCCGTTCCGGTGATGACGCAGTAGTCTCCAATCTTCAACGGAAGCGCCGATACGCTTTCCTTGATCGTTTCTTTTCGGAACATGTCCTTCACCCCTCATCTTTTTCATCCAGAAGATATTATATCATGTAGCCTGATCAAATTACTGGAAAGGAGCCAAAAAAAGACGAAGCAACGAACATTCAGGATGCTCGTTGGTTCGTCTGAAATTCATATCCGTTTATTTTATGTCTTTGAATAGGCCTGTGAAGTCGAAGGTTGCGAAGTAATCCGCAGGCGTCTCCGCACGACGGATCATTTCTGTGCCGCCGTCTTCCTTCAAAAGGATTTCGGCCGAACGCAATTTTCCGTTATAGTTGTAGCCCATCGAGAAACCATGCGCCCCGGTATCATGGATGACAACCAGATCGCCGATATCGATTTTAGGCAGCATGCGGTCGACAGCGAATTTATCGTTGTTTTCGCATAAGCCCCCGGTCACATCGTACTTGTGGTCAGCTGGTTGGTCCTCTTTCCCCATCACGGAGATGTGATGATACGCTCCGTACATCGCCGGACGCAACAAATTGACTGCGCTGGCATCCAGACCGATGTAATCTTTGTAGATATGCTTCTCATGGATGGCCTTTGCCACCAAGCAACCGTATGGCCCAAGCATGAAACGGCCCAACTCCGTATAGATCGCAACATCGCCCATGCCGGCAGGCACCAAGATTTCTTCGAACGCCTTGCGGACGCCTTCACCGATTTTTGCCACATCTGCAGCTTTTTGCTCCGGAAGGTAGGGGATGCCGATTCCTCCTGAAAGGTTGATGAAAGTGATATCCGCACCGGTTTCTTCCTTCAATTCAACGGCCGTCTGGAACAGGATGCCCGCCAGGATCGGATAATACTCATCGGCTACATTATTGCTGGCCAAAAACGAATGCAAGCCAAAATGTTTCACCCCTTTTGCCATCAGCTTTTTGAAACCTTCCGTCAATTGCGGGCGTGTGAAGCCATATTTTGCGTCTTCGGGTTTGTCCATGATTTCATTATTGATCGTGAACTCACCACCAGGATTGAATCGGCAGCTGACGGTTTCCGGTAGTCCGGCTGCTTGTTCCAGGAAATCGATGTGGGTGATATCGTCCAAGTTGATGGTCGCATTCAGTTTGCGGGCCAATTGGAAGTCTTCCTTTGGTGTCACGTTTGATGAAAACATGATTTCATCACCTTTGAATCCGAGCGCATCGGACATCATCAGCTCCGTGTATGTCGAACAGTCAACGCCGCAGCCTTCTTCCTTCAGAATCTGCAGAATGGCAGGTGTCGGTGTTGCCTTCACGGCGAAGTATTCCTTGAAGCCTTTGTTCCAGGAGAATGCCTCATTCAGTTTGCGCGCATTCTCACGGATGCCTTTTTCATCATATAAATGGAAGGGTGTCGGATACTTTTGTACGATTTCTTCCAACTGCTCTTTTTCAACAAATACTTTTTTTGTCATTTCGCTTCAAATCCTCTCATCATTTCGACTACTTTGATTTCGTTCTGCAAAGATTCTTTCAACAAATCAACTACATTTTTCTTTCCGGAGTACAGGCAAGTGGAAAACTCCCCTTCATCGATATCTCCAGTCAGAACGGTCGTGGAATCCACGATGATCCTCACTTGCTTTTTCGGTTTCTCCAAAAGATGGACCGTCATTCCGTCATGCGGGAATTGGGTATCGGTTATGACGACCATTTTAATGCCACGCTGATGCGCCGCCTGCATTTCCGGCAAAAGGGCCGGCAGGATATTCCCGGAAACGGACAAGTAGACGCGGGACTTCGATTCCGAAATCATGTTACGCATTTTGTCCATTATGCGGTGTTCACCTGTGATGGTGATGTAACCTTCCGCATCTTCTCTCCTTTGGGGGATGTTCTTTATCAATTCCTGCTTTGTTTCCTGAAGCGAGCGGATTTTGTTTCCGCAGAACTCTTCAACGGGCACAGGTGTGTATCGGGTTGTCTCGCCTTCAATGATGAAAGACGCTCCTTTTTCGACCAACGAGGCCAATGATGCATAGGCGTTCGAACGCGAAATGCCGGTTATTTTCGATACTTCGTAGCCGTTCAGGTCCCCATCCGCAAGCAAAGTCAGGTAGATGGTCGCTTCATGTCTGGTCAGATTAAATCGGGTCAACAATTCTGTGTTATCCACTGAATAGATCCTCTCATTTCAATGCGTGTTCTGCTTTTTTGACAGTAGTATTACTGCATAGGAACACTATATACCATTTCTGTTTTCTTGTCTATTTCTAACGCTTTTTTCATGAATTAATTTTTTGGGATTTATCAATCGGAAACATACCGCTCATCAAGCATGATGATGGCTGTAGTGTTCCACCAAGTCTCCGAGCATATCGGTGGCGATGTCGTTCTGGCCCCCGCGCGGCACGATGATGTCTGCCTTTATTTTGGAGGGTTCAATGAATGCATCATGCATCGGTTTGACGGTCGTCAGATAACGGGCGATCGTACTTTCATACGTGCTGTTCCGCTCGCGGATATCCCGTTCGATTCTTCTGATCAGGCGGATGTCCGGTTCAGCATCAACAAATATTTTGATGTCGATCATGGAAACCAGCTTGGGTATGGCCAAAATCAGGATCCCTTCCAGGATGACGACAGGCTTCGACTCGATGGGGGTGGTCTTTTCCGAACGCGATTGGACACCAAAATCATAGATCGGCGCTTCGATATCCTGGCCTGATCGGAGCTTGGACAAATCCGCTACCAGCAATTCATTATCGAAGGCGTTCGGATGATCGAGATTCAGGTTTACGCGTTCTTCTATGCTCAGATGTGTCTGATCCTTGTAGTACCAATCCTGCGACACATAGACGACATTCTCTTTTCCCAGCCTTTTTGCGATCGTTTTTGCTACAGTCGTTTTGCCGGCTCCCGATCCTCCGGTTATCCCGATGATGATCATCTTTATCGTCCCCTGTCATTAGATGGTGGTGTTTCCTCTACATCCATTATAAACTTTCGCCGGATCTAAGGCGAACGCGAGCAGAAAAAAAGAAAACAGAATCTGCATCAGAGCAGACAACCGTTTCCTTTGCCAAAAGATTCAAATCAAATACAATGATTTCAGTACCGTTATGAACACGACCAAACTGAACATCGAAAGGATGGTCGTGAAAACGACGATTTGGCTCGCCAAATCCGGATCTCCGCCCATCTGCTGCGCCATCGTGTAGCTGGATACGGCAGTCGGGCCGCCCAGCATCGTCATCATCGGCACCAGATTTTCGCCGGTCAATCCGTAGAGGACGGCCAATGTCAGGCCGATTATCGGGATCAAGACCAGTTTGAAGAATACCGTCACCGCCAGTTGGATGCGCGCATTATTCAAGGCGTCAAAGCGGAAAGTGCCGCCCATAACAATCAATGCCAAGGGTGTGACCAAGCCTTTGATCCCGCCGAGCGTATCGTCGAGGAACAGCGGGAATTCCAATCCGGAAAGACTGATCAGAATCCCGATGATCGTGCCGATGAACATCGGATTCTTGAGGATATCCAAGAAAATCCGCCCGGGTTGGGTTTTATGATCCGAATAGATGGAAAGCGCAACGACGGAGAGCACATTATTCAAGGGAACGATGACCGCAATCAGTATCGATGTCATCCCCAATTGGCTTTCCGACAACAACGAAGTTGCGATTGGCAAGCCGAACAGGACAAAGTTGGAACGGAACGTCCCTTGCAGCATCACCCCGCGTTTGGCATTGTCCTTTTCGATCCGCGGAATGAGCAAGGCAAAAAGAAAGAAAACGCTCAAGGTGAGTCCGACGGCGAACAGGAGCACATCCACCCTGAAGGTGCTTCTTATGTCCGCTTCGTAGACGTTCATCAGGAGATTGATCGGCAAAAAGAACCGAAAAATGGCATTGTTCAATTTTTGATAAGTCATGCCGTCCAGCAGCTTGGACCGCAACAATCCCTGCCCGATCAACATGTACAATAACAAAGGCATGACCGCATTCAGCGCAATGGAAAAATTCTCCAATAAAACATCTCCTTTTTCTGGAAGCATAATAAATAATACGCAGCCTTTTTAAGTAATGAAAGGCTTATTCAAGCAACATTATCAGTGTACCACAGATTTTCGGAGATGGACTATTGCTTGCTCGACCTTTGCGTGGTGAAGCGCTATACTTGAATAAAGCAGAGAACAGGGGTGATCGGAATGATTTATGAATTCAGGGTGGCTGTCCGCGACATCGGCGTGCCTATATGGCGGGATATCCAGGTGAACAGCGAAGAGACTTTTTACGATTTCAACAGCATCATCCAAGCGGCATTCAGTTGGAGCGGATTTTTCGAGCATCGTTTTGAAATTACGCGCTCCGGCGGCATAGACCTTCTTCCCATCATCATCGAGGAGACACCTTTGGACACTTTGGAAGATTATACGGACGAGAGCGATTTCCGGGAATATTCCGATGAAGAGCGTGAAGATGTGGATGAAATCGAAGAAGATGACTATGACTATTACGATGAAAACGACAGCGCGGAAAATGAGGACCAGACTCTCCAGAAATATTTCACCGATATCGATGATGCAGCGACCTATATCTATTTCACGGATGCCGTCATAGAAGTGGATATCCAGCTCACTGTGATGGTTGCTCCCCAAGAGGATTGCCGCTATCCGATTTGCGTAGCCGCCGAAAATGCCAGTCCGGACGAAATGGAAGACCGCAGCACCATTCTGCAAAATCGGGATCATTTGAAACTGACGGATACACATGATTTGATCCGTTTGATCAATTTCGCGTTATCCCAGTTGGGCGACTCGGATATTTTCGACGCGGGGTACGAGGATTTTGGGTCGGAATATGCGGTTGATACATATTGGGACGATGTGGAGTCAGAGGATACGGAGGATTCGCCTCCCGATTTCTGATTGACCCCTCAAATTAGGAAGCCTACCGCTCATTTACCAGCGGCAGGCTTTTTTTGATCATTTTTTCTGTTTAGCGGTGGACCCGGTCATACTTTCTTAACAAAAGAATCGTCATTCCGCAACAAACGCAGCATAAATCTGTGTTATGATGTCCTTTGAATGCTCCATGACCACGGAATATCGGTTTCGATGCTTCCGTTGTTGCGGAACAAATTGACATACAAGGGGGTATTAGGTATGACCTACCCGATCATCATCGTTTTTCTGATTATCCTGACATCTATCCATCTTATGAAAAAACGCAATGGCAAGGAATCCAGATTTCCATTCACGTCAGTCATTCTCGGCGCGCTTTTCGGATACCTGCAGCAAACCACTGCTATCGGCAGCCTTATCGGCATACCGGACCTCGGACTCTATCTCGCACTTGCCTTTTTAGGATTAGCCACTTTGAAGGTCCTGTTCGGGCGAAGCAAGCAGAAACGCGAAGCGAATGCGCGATTCCGAAGCGGCATTTCCGGTTTGATCCTTGGGACAGGCTTCCTCTATCTGCACACCCAAACCGGCAGCGACCAATTCATTGCCGCCAGAACGGGCATTTCCGGCCTGACGCTCTATTTGGCCATGGGCTGCTACGCACTGGCGTTCCTGTCCTTTTCTGCCAACCTGAATAAGCTGCTGAAGAAGCAAGGCACGCATTTCAGGAATGGCGTACTCGGAGTCCTTTTCGGCACAATTTTCCTGTTCCTGGATACGCAAACGATGGCCGGCGATTTTCTGACGTCTGTCACGGGACAGGACAGTCTGCTTCTGTACGCTGCACTCATCTGCTATGCGATTGCCGTCTTCAGCCTGCTTATGGAGGGCAACAAGCGCTTAAAACTGGCTGGCGGCAACAGCAAACGGGCGATCCTGTGCGCAGGGTTGGGCGGAATATTCAGATACATCCATCTGCATACAAGGTTGGACGATCTGTTGGGTGTTTCCAATTGGATGGGCACCCTTTCGTTTGGTCTGTTTATCGCAGCCGCAGTCTTCCTCGCGCTGGATCTCTTCAAATCGGGCAAATTGAAAAACAAGAAAAAGTCCGGCAAGCGGACTGGCGAACAAACGATACCTGTCTTCACAGCAGAACAGCCGGCTGTCGAAAATGCGAACGCAACCGGCCTCTCGCGGACTGAGTACAGACGCAAACAAAGCAAGTAAACATCCCAAATGAAAAAGCAGCGGACTCTCTTAGGTTGAGAGCCTGCTGCTTTTTCAATCCTCGTCCTTGATGTCGGGATCCTCCGGCAGAGGCGTATTCAGGTACAACTCCAGTTCTTGTTTGTACTTTTCCCTTTGCTCGATGAAAAGGTTGAATTGATTGCGGTTCAGGAGTATTTCATCATCCACGCGGATCGTGCGGATCTGACGCTCGCGGATCAAGCGCTGGATTTCGCTGACCGGCACTTCCAGATACTCGGCCGTTTCTTGAATATTCAGATACATAGTAACACCTTCCAAAAGCTCATTTCATTCATTCTACACCAAGTCCGGGAATTTTGGAAAAATTTTTCTGTGTTCCTTTCAGCGCAACCGATTGCTGTCGGGATTGAAGTAGTTTTTACGCTTGACCCAGACCGGACCGTCCCCTTTTGTTATCAAGAGCACATCGATCGGCCCACCGACTGTTTCCATCGAAAAAGAGATTTTGCCTTTAAAGGAGGTTATGTTGACCAACGTTTCGGCTATCAGAGCGAGTTCCTCCTTCGGCATTGAATCGATTGTCATCAATACAGGGGTCAAGTGCCGTTCCTGTTTCATGTTGTCGAACGCATCCAGACCCGATTCGACCAGCATAGCCTCCAATTTGTTGATTTCCTGGGCATCGCTTTCCTTCAACAACTTTTTCTCGGTCAGTTCCGAAACAAATTTCCTAAGCGTGGCGCGGAGCAATTCACCGAGATCGGCCTCCAGATCCGGCGCTATCCCGTTTATTACCGTATGGACCATGTCCTGTTGTGCGAACGGGACAATGGCCGAGGAACACCTGTCTTCGGCGAAATCATTCATCACGATTTGGCGCACAGTCAACCGTTTTTTGATCACTCTGTCGACGACACCGGCTATGTCGTACTGATAAATGCTGGGGAACAGTTCATCGTAGCCGAATCCGGCAATCACCAGGCCGGAGTATGTGTCGGGATAGTAGCTGTCGCTGTATAAGTAATTCCGCACGATCTTGTAAAGATCCGGTTTGAATTTATCGTAGATGTTTAAGCCCAGGAATACCGTATCAAAAAGTTCCTTGAAGATCTCATCCAGCTTCTCCCCGTAACGATCGGAGAAAACTTTGATTGGAGCCTTCTTGGTGATGCTCTTCATTTTTTCGCTTTCCTTCAGCAAAGCGGGAATCTTTTCCTCGACAGCTTTTTGGTAATCCGCCAGAGTAAAAGCACCGGGTGAAGGTACATAGGTCGTATTCTCCAAAATATTGCTGACATTCTCCGCATATCCGATGATGAGCACTTCGGTATAAATAGAGGAATAGATTTCATCCACACTTTCAAGATAGTTGAAAAATTCCGTGCAGTAATCCGAGACCGAATCCAGCGGCCGGGCACCTATTTTCTGGTGGAAGCCTTTAACGATGATTTCCCAAGGTATCCCCATAAACTGAACATTCCCGAACATCATGATGCCGATTGAATGGGTCGGTCCGAGAGAAAAAATCTTATTGCCTGAGTTAAAAATTTTCATCTGTTCGCTGTTGCCCATCGTCAAAGCCGAATCAGCCGCCAGGACCAATCCGTTCGCATTCAATATTCCTACCTCTGCCGTCATAAGGGTTCCTCGCTTTCTTCAGAAATCCACTTTATAAAAGCGCTTCCTCATTTCCATTATAGCCTTCCTTGAAGCTTTTCTCAAAACATTAGCGATGCCAAAGAAACAATGGAAGCCACCTGAACGCAACAAAAAAACCAGTCACCACAATCAGGCGGCGACTGGTTCGGATTTAAAGCTAGTCAGTATACGATTCCAAGCGGGCATAGGACTGATAGCGGTCTTTCGCTGCAAGGAGGCTTTCGTCGAAGATAGCCTGTACATGTTCAACATCATACTGGTTATACAACGAAGAATAGCGGACCTCTTCCATCAGGAAATCCTGGAAACGTTCAAACTGTGGTTCTTTGGAATCCAACTTGAATGGGTTTTTCCCTTTCAGTCGGTTTTCCGGATGGAAGCGGTAAAGATGCCAATAACCGACATCTACAGCATCTTTTTCGTGTTCCTGCGATACGGTCAAACCGCACGTGATGCCATGACTGATGCATGGGGAGTAAGCGATGACGATGGAAGGACCATCGTAGGCTTCCGCCTCGGAGATGACCTTCAGGGTATGCCGCGGATTCGCACCCATCGCGATCTGGGCGACATAGACGTAGCCGTAGTTCATCATCATCATGCCCAAGTCTTTTTTGCGGACCGGTTTGCCGCCGGAAGCGAACTCGGCGATGGCACCCAAATTGGATGATTTCGAAACCTGACCGCCTGTGTTGGAATAAACTTCGGTATCCAGCACGAGGATATTCACATCTTCCCCGCTTGCGAGGACGTGGTCGATCCCGCCGAAGCCGATATCGTAAGCCCAGCCATCGCCGCCGATCATCCAGGTGGAGCGTTTCATCAAATAGTCCTTATAGCCGACTAAGTCGTTGATCAATTGTTTGGTTTGCTGATCCGTTGTGTCCGCAGTCTCCAATGCCAGGATATAAGCTTCAGCTAATTTGCGGGCACCGTTTTTGTCGTTGAATCCTTCAGCCCAAGCTGTAGCTGCCGTTCTCAGCGTTTCGTCGATCTGCAGGTTCAGGAGTTCTCCTGTCAATGCCAGTGTCCGCTGACGCAGTTGTTTCGTGGCATGGTGCATTCCCAGTCCAAATTCCGCATTATCTTCCAGCAAGGAGTTTGCCCATGAAGGACCACACCCTGATTCGTTGGTCGTATAAGGAGTGGAAGGAGCCGATCCACCATAGATGGAAGAGCAGCCTGTCGCATTTGCAATCTGCATCCGATCGCCCACCACTTGGGTTACCAGTTTGATGTAGGGCGTTTCACCACAGCCGGCGCAGGCTCCGGAAAACTCGAACAACGGTTGTTCGAATTGGCTGCCTTTCACCGTATTGATGCCGACAGGATTTTCCTTGTGCGGCAAACGGATCATGTAATCCCAATTATTGTTTTCCTCGAGATGATCCTCACGGTTTTTCATCTCGATCGCTTTTTTGCGGGCAGGACAGGTCAGGACGCAGATGCCGCAGCCCGTGCAGTCGGCAGCGGATACTTGGATCCGGTATTTGTAGTCCTTGTATGGGCGCATCCCGTCCAGGAATTCCACTCCGTCAGGGGCATAGGCTGCCTCATCCTCGGTGGCCAGGAATGGTCGGATGGCGGCATGCGGACAGACGAACGAGCATTGATTGCACTGTATGCATTCCTCGGGGTTCCAGATCGGAATCTGGACAGCGATTTCGCGTTTTTCGTATTGCGTCGTCCCCTGCGGGAAAGTCCCGTCAGCCCGGTCCAAAAAGGCGCTGACAGGCAATTGATTGCCTTCCATCCGCTCCATCATGCTGGCGATGTTGCGGACAAAATCCGGCTGGTCCTTAAATGCTTCAGGCTCATCCTGTGCATCCTTCCAGCTGTCGGGAATACTGATTTTTTGGACAGCTTCCATGCCGGCATCGATCGCTTTCTCGTTCATGGAAATGATGGCTTCGCCTTTGTGCCCGTAAGATTTGCGGGCCGCTTCTTTCATGTGCTGCATCGCCTCTTCAGCAGGTATGACCGGCAGGATTTTGAAGAAAGCTGCTTGACAGATTGTGTTGATCCGCCCTCCCAGACCGATTTCCTTGGCAAGGTTGATGGCGTCGATCGTATAGAAGGCAATCTCATTTTCTGCGATATACCGCTTCATCTTGGCTGGCAACCGCATTTCAAGATCCTCAGTCCGCCAATTGGTGTTCAGCAGGAAAGCGCCGCCCGGCTTCAGGTTCTTCAGCATGTCGTATTTTTTGACGTAGGCGTGGTTGTGGCAAGCCACGAAATCAGCGCTTTCGATCAGATAAGGTTCATGGATCGGCTCTTTGCCGAAGCGCAGATCGGAAATGGTTACACCACCCGATTTTTTCGAATCGTAGGAAAAATAAGCCTGTACATGCATATCGGTATGATCGCCGATGATTTTGATCGAATTTTTATTAGCCCCGACAGTCCCGTCTGAACCGAATCCCCAGAACTGCGCCTCGAAAGTGCCTTCCTTGCGCACGTCGATCTGTTCATCGATCGCAAGCGAAAGGTGAGTGACGTCATCGTTGATGCCGATTGTGAAGGGATGTTGTGGTTGCTCTTTCTTCAAATTTTTGAAGACTGCGAAAATTTGCTCCGGTGTTGTGTCCTTCGAACCCAAACCATAACGTCCGCCGATGATCATCGGACGGTCAAGGCGATTGTTGAAGGCAGCGACGACATCCAAAAAGAGCGGTTCACCGATGGAGCCGGATTCTTTCGTGCGGTCGAGTACCGCAATCCGTTTTACGGAGTCAGGCAAGGCTTTCAAGAAGTGTCCGACACTGAATGGACGGTAAAGATGCACATTCAGGACACCGACTTTTTCCCCTAATTGATTCAGGTAATCTGCCGTCTCGCAGGCGGTCTCATATACGGAACCCATGCAGATAATGACCCGCTCTGCATCCATGGCACCATGATAATTGAACAGGCGGTAGTCGCGGCCTGTCAACTGGTTCATTTTTTCCATATACCCTTCGACAATTTGTGGAACGTCGTCATAATATGTGTTTGCCGCTTCCTTGGTCTGGAAAAAGACATCCGGATTCTGAGCCGTTCCTCGCAATGTCGGGTGGTTCGGGCTGAGGCTGCGGTCACGGAATGCTTTCAAGGCATCCTGATCGAGCATTTCCGCGAGGTCATCATACGATTGGACTTCGATTTTTTGGATTTCATGTGAAGTCCTGAAACCGTCAAAGAAATGCAGGAACGGCACGCGCCCTTTGATTGCCGCCAAATGGGCGACAGCTGCCAAGTCGGTAGCTTCCTGTACGCTGGAGGAAGCCAACATGGCATAACCAGTCTGTCTGCAGGCCATTACATCCGAATGGTCACCGAAGATGGAAAGTGCATGCCCACCCACCGAACGAGCAGCAACATGGATAACGGAAGGTAACAGTTGACCGGCCATTTTATATAGATCAGGAATCATCAGCAACAATCCTTGCGACGAGGTATAGGAACATGCCAATGCGCCTGCCTGCAGCGCTCCGTGCACAGTACCCGCGGCACCGGCCTCGGATTGCATCTGGGTTACTTTCACGGTTTGTCCGAAGATGTTTTTGCGGCCCTCTTGCGCCCAGTGATCGACAGCATCGGCCATCGGCGAAGACGGTGTAATGGGATAGATTCCTGAAATTTCAGTAAAAGCGTAAGATGTATAGGCTGCGGCAGTATTGCCATCGACAGTCATATACATTTTTTCGTTGGACATAAAGGATTCCTTCTCTCAAATCGTATAGTTCACATATTGGGGGATTGAACCCCTTTTTTCTCGGCCTTATCCCGCAATATGTCATCAAATGATGCATTTGCATGTTTCCATTATAGCAAAATAGTAAGTGCTCCGGTACACAAAGAAAGGCATTTATTCCCGAATTCCCGAAAGTTTGTGAATTCTGGATGCATTTATTCCTTTTGTCGATCTGCCTAATCCATGAAAATATTTTACTCCGCAACCGGCGGAGGAAGGATAGGAAGTTGCCTTCTGACGGACGCAACACGCTCGAGATCCACCGATACAATCGCCATGCCTTCCTCAAATCCTAGCTGAGCCAGCACGTTTCCCCATGGATCCGCCACAATCGAATGGCCATATGCGTGGTAACTGAAATCGAGGTCACGGGCGGGACTGACTCCTACCATAAAGAGCTGATTGTCGACGGCGCGCGCCCGGAACAGCAATTCCCAATGTGCCGGACCGGTCGTCATATTGAACGCGGCAGGCACAATACAGACGAGAGCCCCTTGTTTTTGGAGTCTCTCCCATTCGCTTTGGAATCGGATGTCGAAACAGATGCCCAAACCGAACAGCCCGAATTCGGTTTGGAAAACGCGCAAACCGTCCCCCGGAGTCAGTGTATCGGATTCCTTGAATGCTTGCCCGCCGTCCACCTGGATATCGAATAAGTGGGTTTTGCTGTATTCATGGAGCTCGTTGCCTTGGCGATCGAACGTATAACTCGTGTTGTAGATATTGTTGCCCCTAATTTGCGGAATCGACCCGCCGACCACATAGATTGCATTTTCTTTGGCCATGTTTGCGAGCCTTCTGTATGTTTCACCGCCTTTCGGTTCTGAATATTCTCGGAAATAGGCGTTATCATAAGGACAATTGAACATTTCAGGGAGAACAGCTACATCAGCTCCGCCCTGTGCTGCTTTTTTGACCAATTCTTCTGCCCGCTCTAGGTTCGTTTCCTTATCCTCTTTGACCATCATCTGAAGCAAGGCTATTTCCATTCCAATCACCTTCCTGTTCTTTTGTTCCAGTATAACGGTTTACTGACCAAGTGTCATAAGAAAAGCTGAACGGGTTCGTTCAGCCCTGAAAGAAATTTAGGAAATCTGTCCGACTGAGCATCGAAGAGCGCAATTGCTGAGAGACTTCCTGCGT
>NZ_JBSQPW010000031.1:0-34647 GCF_055118575.1 Trichococcus sp.
ATCCACGACAAAGCCATACTCAAGATTATCCGCAAGTTCCTGTTGAGTGGTGTAATAGACCTGTCCGGCGAATTCGTAGAAAGTGAAACAGGCGCACCGAGGGCACCATTTCGTTCGCTTCGCTGATGACTTTGTCATCTTTGTAAAAACAAAGAGAGCAGGCGAGCGGGTGCTCCTGAGTGTCACCCGCTTTATCGAGAAAGACCTGAAGCTAATCGTCAACAAAGACAAAAGCGAAGTGGGGTCACCTACCCGTTTAAAGTTCTTGAGTTGTCTGATAACTACTGTGAATGGGGTCTGTCGCTACAGGCCCACCAATGCCGCCAAAAAGAAATTCATCAACAAATTGAGACAGCTGACGAAACGAAACCGCTCCGGCGATTTCCAGCAGATTTCTAACGAAATCAACAGTGTCACAAGGGGATGGATCAATTACTTCGGTGTAGGATTTATTAAGAAATTCATCCGAAGGACAGAACAATGGCTGAACCGCAGAATCAGACAACTTATCCTCAAACGTTGGAAAAGGACACGCACGAAGATTAACAGACTAATCAAGCTAGGTCTCGATAAAGACAGCGCCAAGCGCATCGGGTTCTCCAGAAAGAAATACTGGAGGCTTTCCAAAACGCCTGAAGTTCATCGGGCTCTTACAACGAAAAGACTCCACCAATGGGGCCTAACGCCATTAAGCCATCTGGTAGAGTCTGCTTACTTAAGATATTGAACCGCCGTGTACGGAACCGTACGCACGGTGGTGTGAGAGGTCGGAGCCTGTTAGCTCCTCCTACTCGATTTTTGCATGATATCGACCAAAATATGATTTTGGAACAATATTGGCTGAGCATCATTCTTGACTTGAAGCTCAAATAATTGTATAAATTTACTACACCTCATCAAGAGTCTGCCAATCGCTGCTGCTTTTACAATCAGCCTTTTACATAAGTTTTATACAAGGAGGAAATGCTATGAAAAATTACTTTAATACAAACGAAATGACGTTGCAGGAACGCGAGCATCTGCAAATTGAAATGGAAATGAAGAAAAACTACTACGGTGCTTTTGTCAGCAATGTGCTGACGGATGAAATGACCGAAAAAATGGAAAATATCTGTGGAGATGACTTGTGTCAGTAAATACCAATAGCTGCATGATACTGATGAGGTGCACGAATAACTATACTGGAATGAAGGGCTACCTCAGCCAAGGGGTGGCCCTTTGTTTGGTTTATGCTCAATTATAAATTATTCTGTGCTATAATCATGAATGGCAACTTGCCCCGAAAGGGGGTGCTGTTTGTGTTTGATTTAATTTCATTGGTTATCGCACCACTTTTTGTGGGACTAGTATTATTGCTAGTTGAGCACTGGTTAGATGATTAGCGGATAACCACGCAAGTTGTCGCTAACCTACACGTCTATTGTCGCAGTGGACGTAAAAAAAGCCACTCCCTTTCGTCGCAGTCAGGGAGTGGTTTTTGTGCTGTTTGCACTGATTTAATTTCATATCGCAAAGCCATTATAACATGGAATATTATAGTTATCAATTCTCCAACTAAATCGCTACATCTTTTCCCCGCCAGTATCTTCCTGCATGATATCCGAACTGGTTTTCCTTTTGTCGGCTATTTTGCCCAAGCGGATGATATGGGCCAGGTTCTCCTCGTATTTTTCGGCAAACACGATCGAATACAGGACATCCAGCAGGTAGATGACGGAAAGGTTGACCGTGAAGTTGCCGATCTTTGAATACAGTTTCTCCCGCGTCGTGATCGGTAGATAGCAGTCCACCACCCGCGAAAGGTAGTTGTCGCCGATGCTCGTGATTCCAATCGTGGTGATGCCTTCAGATTTCAATATATTCGCGATCTGCTTCATTGCGTTGCTTTCGCCGGTATAGGAAATCAAGATGGCGCAGGTGCCCTCGGGACAGTTGTAGGCTGTGTAGACGTCTTCACCTTTGATGGTAGAGACGGCCGTGTGATGCTTGATCCGGTTCATCTTCAAGGCAAAGTCCTGCGGGATGAGCATATTGGCATTGGTGGCAAAGATTTGAATATGCTTTGACTTCAGCAGCATCTGCTTCGCTTGCTGCAGCGTATCGTGGTGGATCAGCGAGAGCGTGTCCTCAATAGTTGATTGTCCGAGAGAGGCCATCTTTTTACTGATTGTCATGATTGAGTCGTTTGCTTTGAACGGCAGGTTGGCATCGATGTCGACGAAATTGCGCGTCAGATAGTCGTGCTCCTCCTGGTAAGCCTTTTTGCATTCCACCCATCCGGCAAAACCTAACTTTTTGGCGATGCGGATCAGTGTGGAAGGCTGCGTATAGGTTTCCGCTGCGATCTCCTGCATCGTCTTTTCATCCAACACTTCCGGATAACGCAGTAGGTAGTCCACGACTTCTTTTTCAGCCGGGGAAAACTTGATGGTTTCCATTTTTTCGCGTATCAGCATAGGCAGAGCGCCTCCTGTTCTTAATATTTGTACTAACAAGTTGTCCAGCTTCAGGGCTAAACGAACCCGTTCAGCATTTCTGTCCATTTACAAAAATTATAGATTAATGTAAATGGTATGTAAACGATATTTTGATCAAAAAAGGTCAAAAAGCGAAAAAGATTTGAATATTTAGGTGGATTTTGTGCGAATTTTGTAAAAAGGTTTTGAAGTGATAGGCGACCTCTTGTTATTGATATTTACATGATGGATAATAACCTTGTAAACGAAACGAGGAGGAATATACAAATGACAAAAGGCGTTAAAATTGTAACTATCGGCGGAGGAAGCAGCTACACACCTGAATTAATGGAAGGATTCATCAAGCGTTATGATGAACTGCCTATCCGCGAAATCTGGTTGGTGGATATCGAAGCAGGGAAAGAAAAATTGGAAATCGTCGGCGCAATGGCGCAACGTATGTGGGATGCATCTCCGTATGACGTGAAAATCCACCTGACTTTGGACCGCAGAGAAGCATTGAAAGATGCTGATTTCGTAACGACACAATTCCGTGTTGGTTTACTGAATGCCCGCGTCAAAGATGAGCGTATTCCATTCTCTTATGGCATGCTGGGTCAAGAAACAAACGGTGCCGGCGGAATGTTCAAGGCTTTCCGTACAATTCCGATCATTTTACAGATTGTTGAAGATATGAAAGAATTGTGCCCAAATGCTTGGTTGGTCAACTTCACGAATCCGAGCGGCATGGTAACTGAAGCAGTCGTACGCTACGGCAAATGGGACAGAGTAATGGGCTTGTGCAACGTTCCGGTTATGGCTACCATGACTGAACCGAAAGCATTAGGCGTTGAAAAAGAGGACTTGATTTACAAGTTTGCTGGCTTAAACCACTTCCACTGGCATAAAGTCGCCGACGACAAAGGCAACGACATCACTTACAAAGTGATCGATGCGATGTTCGACAAAGATGCAGGCTTACCGAAAAATATCCACGACATTCCGTTCTACAGAGAACAATTGGAACAAATGGGCATGATCCCTTGCGGCTACCACCGTTACTACTACCGTGAAGAAGAAATGCTGGAGCACGGTCTGGAAGAATTCAACGGCGAAGGCACACGTGCACAACAAGTGAAACAGACAGAAGCTGAATTGTTCGAATTGTACAAAGATCCTAATTTGGATCACAAACCTGAGCAATTGCAAAAACGTGGGGGAGCGTACTACTCCGATGCTGCCTGCGAAACAATCGCTGCCATCTACGCCAACAAAGACACGCAAATCGTCGTATCGACTAAAAACAATGGTGCTGTTCCTGACCTGCCGGCTGACTGCGTAGTCGAAGTCACTGCTTACGTCGGCGCACAAGGCGCTCGCAACGTTGCTTTCGGTGAATTGCCGACTGCTGAAAAAGGCTGGTTGCAAGTGATGAAAGCTATGGAATTGTTGACGATCGAAGCGGCTGTAACAGGCGACTACGGCACAGCCTTGCAAGCATTCACAATCAATCCGTTGATCCGTTCAGGGAACACTGCGAAACGCATCATGGATGAATTGTTCATCGCGCATAAAAAATACTTACCGCAATTCGCTGAAACGATTGCTCGTTTGGAAGCGGAAGGCGTAACAGTCAAAGACGAAATCGCAAAAGACCTGGATTAATTCGCTGAGAAAACCCTATCATTCACTTTTTTCAAAAAATCATTTGACATTTCCATGAAAAATGAGTATATTCTGAGAAACAACATAAAAAGTGATGATAAGAAGTAGTAAGTTATTGAGCTGACCAGAAAGGTGCCGGTAGATGCGAGGCACACATGCGAGATAGCCGAATTCATCTTTGAACTTCGCACTGAAATCAAGTAGGCTGCGACGGGTGATAGCGTTCGTTATTTCGCTAGGGTATTATAATGTACCTGTCGAGGTAGGCTTGCGCGAGTGGTCTGCGAACAAAGGTGGTAACACGAGTCTATACGGCTTCGTCCTTTCCAATGAAAATTGGAAAGGACGAAGCTTTTTTTGTTGAAGAAAATGGAGGGATTAATATGGGATTCAAAGCATTGAGTGAAAAAATCGATTTCGAACTAGTCAAAGAATTATCCAAACTGACACCTGAGCAAGCAGAGGTGAAAGCAGCGCGCGACAAAGAGTTGCACGACATCATCGAAGGCAAGGACGACCGCATCCTGTTGATCATCGGACCTTGCTCCGCCCATGATGAAGAAGCGGTTATGGAATACGTGCGTCGTTTGGCGAAATTGCAGGAAAAAGTCAAAGACAAAGTGTTCATGGTTCCCCGCATCTACACAAACAAACCGCGTACGACCGGCGACGGCTACAAAGGCTTGTTGCATAAACAAGATCCTACCGGCAAGAGCAACCTGATCCAAGGAATCGCTGCTGTGCGCAGCCTGCATAATCGAGTCATCACAGAAACAGGCTTGACGACAGCTGACGAAATGCTGTACCCGGAAAACTTGGATTTTGTTGATGATCTTGTCAGCTACCATGCAATCGGAGCGCGCTCCGTTGAGGACCAACAGCACCGTTTCGTTGCCAGCGGAATCGATCATCCGGCCGGCATGAAGAACCCGACAAGCGGCAACCTGAAAGTGATGTTCAATTCCGTATATGCTGCCCAACAAAAACAAAAATTCATCCATAATGGCGTGGAAGTGGAATCCAGCTCCAACCCATTGGCGCATGTTGTATTGCGCGGCGGCTTGAACGAGTACGGCGAAAACATCCCGAACTATCACTACGAAGACCTTGTCAAAGTCGTGAAAGCTTACGAAAGCGGGGACTACAAGAATCCGTTCATCGTCATCGACACGAACCACGACAACTCAGGTAAAAAACATATGGAACAGATCCGCATCGTCAAAGAAACGATGTTCAACCGCTCATGGAACGCTGACATCAAGAGAATGGCGCGCGGTTTCATGATCGAGAGCTACCTGGTAGACGGACGTCAAGAAGACGACGGCACAGTCTTCGGCCAATCCATCACCGACCCATGCCTGGGCTGGGAAGAAACAGAAGAGTTGGTTAACTACATCGCAGAAAACGCATAAGAATAATGAATGCGGGGCCAGGAGAAATCCTGGCCTATTTGTGTTTTGTTACGTTTCGGGGGACCACCGGAGAAGAAAGGTGCGCTTGGGAGCTCATCTCCGTCGAGCGACTGCTGGCCGGAGGAGACTTTATTGCGGGCGGCTGTACTCCGGAGAAGCCGCGGTGGTTGAAGGTGATCATCTTTTGGGATGTTTTCCTCCGGCAGAAATGCTCCTCACCTGAGGAGAACGTCAAATCCGGTTGGAAGAAGCCTCACCGGAGAAGAATAGCGCGGTCAGATGCTCATCTCCGGTGAGCGATTGTTGGTCGGAGGAGGCTTTATTGAGAGCGCCTATACTCCGGCGAAGCCGTTGTGGTCGGAGGTGATTGTCTTTAGGAATGTTTTCTTCCGGCGGGAGACTTCTTCTCGGCGATACATACCAGCAGCGCGATTGCTGCGGTCAACGCGGTCTACATCTACATTCCATAGGCATTGACTGCGGTTTCAATTATTTTTATCTATCTCTATAAATTGGATAAAGAATATGATAGTATTATGAGTGACTTAGACAAACGCAAAGCAAAACAATAACAGCACTCAGGGTGAGGCGGATTACTCGCCGAGCCCTGATTTTTGTTTTTCCAGAGCGGAAGCATACCAACAATAAGCGAAGGCGGGACTCCAATGAAGAAAAATTACTTAAGCATCGACATCGGCGGCACGAACATCAAACTGGCAGTGATTGACCATTCCGGCCAGATCCAGTCCAAAAAACAAGTGCGGACTCCGCACGAGTTGGACGCGTTCCTTGCGGTTCTCGAGGAAGAAATCGCAGCGGTCCAGGATACGATCCGCGGCATCGCCTTTTGCTGCCCGGGTAAAGTGAATACGGATACAGGCGTGATTTCCTTCGGCGGCGCGTTGCCTTTCCTGGATGGCGTTTCTTTCGTGGACGAATTCCAGCCGAAGTTTCGGGTTCCCGTCTCCGTCATCAATGACGGCAAAGCGGCTGCCTTGTCCGAATTGTGGCTCGGCAATCTGAAAGGCATCGAAAACGGCCTGGCATTGGTCCTCGGCACCGGCATCGGCGGCGGGCTGATCCTCGAAGGCAAACTTTATCAAGGCAAGCATTTCCAGGCAGGCGAACTGAGCTTTATGATGAAACAATCGGCTCAGCCAAGTTTTGACGATATGTACGGCAAAACGGGCTCTGCAGTTGGGCTGGTCAAAATGGTGAATCTGGAATTAGGCACGGAGGATACGAAGGATGGGGCGGCCGCATTCGAGGCAATCAACCAAAAAGATCCGAGCATCTATCCGATTTTCGAAACTTTCGCGCGGGAAATCGCCTATATGATCTGCAACATCCAAGCCATCCTCGACTTGGATAAAATCGTCATCGGCGGAGGCGTCAGCGCCCAACCGATCGTGACCGAGGAAATCCGGAAGCAATATCGAGCCATACGCTCGCAGCTGCCTTTCCTGGATGCGACTCTGACGGAAGTCGAAATCGACACCTGCCGCTTCCGGAACGATGCGAACCTTTTGGGTGCGCTGTACCAGCTGTTGCTGAATGCGGATGAAGAGATGGCAGTGAATAGCTAAAAATCAATCCCAATTACACTAGGAAACTCCCATGAAGTTTGCAATCTACGTCGTAGGCTTCATGGGAGTGTTTTGTATTTTTGATATAGTAGTTTTGCTTCTTAACCAGAGTGCACTATCTGTAATATGCTCCTCCGATGAAGGGAGGCTTCGTCGATGGACATCCATTATTTTATCCGCGTACTCCGATGAGCGTCGTTTAGTCAGAGTTCATACTGAAAATTGCTGTTCAACTCCTGTGAAGGATGGCCTCACCGGAGCTGAACGCCACGAATTTAAAGGACACCGAACTAAGGCCTATCCGGATGTTCAGACTCACAATTTTTCCAACTGCTTTCCTTTGTGTGAACGCTTGCCCTGGAGTCCACTTCATGGTTTATAATGATCACATAGACTAAGCACAGAGAGAAGTGACCCAAGATGAACAGCAAAGAAGTAGCGCAGCTATTTGAATTGCCGATCGATACGATCAGATATTACGAACGGGTGGGTGTGATTCCGCCGATCACGCGCGATAAAAATGGTTATCGAATATTCGAGAAAAGGGACCTCAATTGGATCTTTCTGGCGAAAAGTTTGCGAAAGGCGGGCTTATCGATCGAGTCGCTGATCGAATTCGCCAACTTAGCGCAATCGAAGGAAAATAACGTGCGGGCAGCCCAAAAACAGATTCTCAAGGATCAATTGATTGAGGTCAATGCCAAGTTGGAAGAAATGATTCGGGCGCGGGATTTGTTGGAGTACAAAATCGAGACATTCGATGATCATGTCGCAAAAATCAATGCCGGCGAAATGAATGATGACGAGGTCGAGGAACTTTGGACGATGAAACATTTCAAAGTTAAACAATAACGCTTGCTATGGAGCATGCTCCATAGTTTAGACTAAGCTGTGTAGTAAATAAACCATTTGGAGGTAATAATATGCATACAGTGAAATTAAATAACGGTGTAGAGATTCCGGTACTAGGTTTTGGCACTTTCCAGATTACCGATCCAGTTGAAGCGGAACAGTCTGTCATTGCAGCAATCAAAGCGGGCTACCGTCACATCGATACGGCGCAATCCTACATGAACGAAGAGGCAGTCGGACGCGGCATCGCGAACTCAGGCGTGCCGCGCGAAGAGCTTTTTGTGACAACAAAAGTTTGGGTCGAAAATGTTTCCTATGAAGGCGTCAAAGCTTCATTCGAGCGCTCGCTGAAACGTCTGGGATTGGATTACGTTGATATGCTCCTGATCCACCAGCCTTACAGTGATGTCCACGGGGCTTGGAGAGCGATGGAGGAATTGCAGGAGGATGGGAAAATTCGCGCAATCGGCGTTTCCAACTTTGCTGTTGACCGTGCGGTGGATTTAGCGGCATTCAATAAAGTCGTTCCGCAGATGGACCAGATCGAAATCAATCCGTTCCACCAACAAGTAAAGGCGATCGAAGCGTTGAAAGCAGAAGGCATCATGCCGGAAGCCTGGGCTCCATTTGCTGAAGGCAAAAATGACATCTTCAACAATGAAGTGCTGGTCGCTATCGGCAAAAAATACAACAAATCAGTGGCGCAAGTCATCACGCGCTGGTTAGTTGAACAGGACATCGTTGTGCTTGCGAAATCCACCAAACCGGAACGCATGGCCGAAAACTTGGATGTGTTCGACTTTGCCTTGACGGATGATGACAAAGCCCTGATCGCGACTTTGGACGACGGCGCAAGCCAATTCTTCTCCCATTCCGATCCGAATATGATCAGATGGATGGCAGAAAGAAAAATGAACGTATAACGAACATTTCTTAAATGCTGTGTGTCGGGCAGCAAGAGTGCGGAACGATGATGATGGCGGTAAGACCTGTCAAGTTATCGTTTTGTGCTTTTTTAGTATCCGTAGCCATGCAGTTTGTCGGATAACCGCTGAGTATCCGACAAATAGACAGAGGATTATACCGAAATTATCGAATGTCGCATAGCATCCGGCAAACTGGCCGAATCTGGGACGTAAATAATCGGATAGCAAGCTTATATCCGATTATTCGAGCTGGATCATAGCGGAAATCACCAGCTCGCGGATAATTTCTTCAGTCTGGCCAAACCCATCTGTCCGCAAATGCGGATGTGCCAAGAAAAAGGTGATCATAAATGATGAACAAAAGAATGCCCCTCACCAAAGACGATACGATCGGAGCGATGATCGACCATCCGGCTTTCCGGGGTTTCGGCCGACTGCTGTTGCCGTGGAACGACAGGCTGGATTTGGATCTGCCGCTCTCACGGATCGCCAGGTTGTTGCCCTACCATAGCCATGTGGACGTGGATACAGTCGTCCAAGCGCTCAATCGAATGATTGACGCGACGGATGCGGGTGATACGATTTTCTATGATATTTATCCGGAAAAAGCAAAAGCGAAGGATGCTGAAAAGCGGCAGACCGGTTTGTTCTGGTTTCGCGGTAAAGTTGGCGCACCTTTCGCGGTGATTGCTCCCGGAGGCGGCTTCGCTTATGTAGGAGCCGTGCATGAAGGTTTCCCGTATGCCATGAAAATCGCCGATCGTGGCTATCATGCGTTTGTGCTCCGCTACCGTCTGGGGAACCGGAAGGCCACCGAAGATATGGCTGCGGCCATCGATTTCATCGAAGAACATGCGGACGAGTGGGGTATGGACAGACAGAATTATTCGCTCTGGGGCAGTTCAGCCGGTGCACGGGTGGTCGCAAATATCAGTGCCAACGACTTGAAAGCATACGGAGGGCAAGCGGGGATTAGGCCGCGCGCAGTCGTCATGGCCTATACCGGGCACGCGGGTTATTCAGAAAATGATGCACCCACTTTCAGCATCGTAGGGGAGCAGGATTACATTGCCGATCCTGACATCATGTGCAGAAGGGCGCAGAAAATGAGTGGGCTGGGAATCCCGGTAGCGTTCAAAGTGATCCCAGGATTGGGCCATGGCTTCGGGCTCGGTACCGGCACGAAGGCGGAAGGCTGGATCGATGAAGCGGTTCGGTTTTGGGAAAGGCAGTCGGAATGAAAAAGTTGCGTACGCAGTTGGATAAATTTACAAAAATACAAAAAACAGAAATCCCGAATCAATGGGATTTCTGTTTTTTTATCTGCAGCATTTTATTTGCTAAATTCAAGTTCTGTTACTTTTTCTTCGACATAAGCTTTTACTTCATTTTTTGGCATCTCCAACACAACCGCGAATTCGCCGTAAAGCATTTCTTCGGCTTTTTTCATGTAGCGTCTGTCGGTTTCGGAGACCTTTTTATTTTTTGTAGCGGCGATCTGGTTCTTGAGGTAGACCGTTTTGATCACCTGGATCAGGTATTTGCAATCATGCCGTTCCATGGCTTTATCATAATGTTCTGAAAGCAGATTTGCGCTGCTGTATAGGATGTCCGTTTCGATGGTCGGAATCTGTTCGATTATTTCTTGCGCGTCATCAGCCGAAATTACGGGACGCATGAATACTTTCGTATCTACGGGTGTGTACACTGTTCCGTTACGATACAGTGGCTTCAAAACATAATATAGACGATCATTTGCGACAGCCGTAACATTCATAACTTCGATCGCTTCGACTCGGCAGACCCCTTCGTTACCATAAACTATCAAATCATTCACTTTGTACATTTTTTCCTCCATATCTATTCCAAAAGCAACAAAAAAAGCGTGCAGATTTTGACAACAGGACTTACGTTCGTCAAAACAACACGTTGTATACATATTATACCAAATTTTGACTGTTTTTGTAAGAGGCGATTTCAAATAAAGTTTCTAGAATATGGTTTTCATTGTAAACCGCTGTTCATCAAGGGAAGGAACGGAAATCCACGATAAAGTTCGGATTACTGATTTGATCAAGAAAATTGGGCTGGAATTCCCGGTGAGGGCCCGTTCACCGGGAAACAGCCAGTAGAAAAAAGTGTATTTCCCGGTGGACTTAGCTTCACCGGGAAATGCACAACAGAGTACAGAAAAAATACCCGATGAGAAGCTCCTCACCGGATATAATGCTCTATTCTGCGGTTTTTCTGGAATGAAGCAATCTCACTCGAACAACGTTTTTCCGTCGCTGGCGATGACATCCTTGTACCAATAGTAACTGTCTTTCTTGTAGCGTTTCAGCGAAGGTTCGACGGCTTCTTCGTACTGATCGATATAGACGAAGCCATAGCGCTTTTGGTAGCCGTTCAGCCAACTGAGGAGATCGGTGAACGACCACGTGCAGTATGCGAGTACTTCCGAGCCTTCTTCGATCGCCAACTTGATTTCCTTGAGGTGCTCCGCCAGATAGGCGATGCGGTACGGATCATGGATGCTGCCGTCCTCTTCGAGCGTGTCAAAGGCGCCGAGGCCGTTTTCGGAAATGATGATCGGCAAGTCATAGCGGCTAGTGATGTCGCGGCAGCCGGCGCGAATGCCAATCGGATCGATCGTCCAATCCCAATCCGTCGTCGGCAGATAAGGATTCAGTGGGTTCTTGTATAATCCCGGAACACCAGGAACTGTCATCGATCCTTTTTCGCCGGTCGTGTTGAACACGCCGCTGCTGTCCACGCCGTCCAGCGGATTGTATTCGACCGTCTCGCTGCGGTAATAGTTGACGCCCATGAAGTCGACGTGCTTGGCCGCTTCAGCCAGCAGTTCCGCATCGCCTTCCTCCATTTCCGGCGCAACGCCTTTTGTCTGCAAATACTTCATGGCCGCCTTCGGATAGCGTCCATAGGCATAGACATCCATCCACCAATAGTTCTTCAGGTCGTCATAGTCCATTTTGGCGATTACGTTTTTCGGTTTGCAGTCGATGGCGTAGCTCGGATGGAGGGCGAAGCTGGCGCCGATCATGCCGCCCGGGACCAGATCCTGGAAGGCGAGCACGGCCTCTGCGTGCGCCAGGAAGACGTTATGGTTGACTTGGTAATAGAGTTTTTCTTCGCCGCTCATTTTCGGCGGGTGCTGCGCCGTCATCCAGCCCATCCGTGTGAAGATATTCTGTTCGTTGATCGTAATCCAGTATTTCACTTTGCTGCCGTAAGCTTCGAACAAGGTCACTGCGTATTTCTTGAAGTCGGCGATGATTTCCCGGCTTTCCCAACCGCGGTATTTTTCCTGCAGGAACAGTGGCAGGTCCCAGTGATAGATCGTTACCATCGGCTCGACGTTGTGTTCCAGGCAAAGGTCGATCAGCTTATGGTAGAAATCCAGGCCCTTTTGGTTCACTTCATCCATGGAAGTCGGGAAAATCCGTGCCCAGGCGATCGAGAAGCGGTAGGTTTTCAAACCCATTTCCGCCATCAAACGGACATCTTCCTCAACGCGGTGGTAATGGTCGACGGCGACATCGCCATTTGTGTTCTTATAGGTAGTGCCGGGCACCTTGACGAATTCATCCCAGATCGAAGGGCCTTTGCCGTCCTCGTTCCATGCGCCTTCCACTTGATAAGCTGCCGAAGCACTTCCCCAGAGGAAATCCTTCGGAAAAGCGTTGTTGTTTGCTTGCAACATGATAAAAACACTCCTTTTCACAATTTTGTCCATTCGTGTGCTGCTTCCCCTCCATTTTAACATGTATGATGCAGAAACCGCATGATTTAGGATGGCGCTTACAATAATCAAGTGGAGTCCCCGACATTATGACTGATAAAACAGCCAAAGATGTATCTGATCAATTAAAAAACGGTACATCATCAAAGACGATGCACCGTTTTTTCGTTGTGCTGCTCTTGTTTTGCGTATTCCGCTTTTCTGTGTGCGGTGGGTGTGACGGAAAACTTCCTTTTGAAGGCCTTGGAAAACACAAGAGGATCGCTATAGCCACTGTATTCCGCGATTTCGTCGATCGTGAAGTTGTTTAGATTCAAGAGTTCCGCAGCACGTGTCAGACGATGGTCCGTCAAATATTGCTGCAGAGTGACGCCCATCTCCTGTTTAAAAATGCTCGAAAGATAGCTACGGTTCAGACACAATGCTTCCGCAAGGCTTTGGACAGTCATTGGAGTGGCATAATTACTTCTGATGTAGGCAATTGCTTCCCGGATGTGTGGATTCCGGCCTGATTCTTTGACATCGGGGTTTTTGGTATTCTGTTTGAGCAAGGCTAAAAATTCATACAGACGGGCTGATAGCATCAATTCAGCAAAAAGAGAGTCTTGATCCCACAAAAAAGAGTCTTCGATGATTTCGATGATGCGTTCCATGTTTTCTACTTGGAAAACCGGATGATGGCCATTACAACCCAATGCGTCCAGGTAGAACGCGGCAAGCTCACCTTCGAACCCGATCCAATAGTAATGCCAAGGGTCTTCTTTGTCGGCTTGATAGAGAGTTCTGGTATCCGGAGGAATAATGAAGCCTTGGCCTGCTAAAACTTCATAGCTTTCATTTTCCAATTGGTAGCGGCCTTTGCCTTCTGTAACGATATGGATAATGTAATTTGGCCTGACAGCCGGTCCGAAACTGTAAAGTGAGTCGCACACCGCTTTTCCGGAGAAAAGAATCTTGAGGTCCTTTTGATTATTGAAAAAGTAAGATTTAAAAAAAGAAGTTTCCATGATTACCACCCAACATTTTGTCTACATTTGAAAACATTATAAGCTATGGGATGCGTTCTCGGCATTTTTGGCATAATTCCGCGCGAACAGGGCGGCATACAGAATATCCAACACCAGCAGAGTGGACACACCGGTAGAGCTTTGAGGAAATTTCGGTAATGCCGTCCGCTTTTTTGAGTAATTTATTAAAACCGTTCATAATAATCTGGTTATCAAATTAAAATTTCTCCCTATACATTTCCATCTGAGGCTTGCCCATCATGAGCTAGCCATTTACAATCTGTTATCTCCATATTTGTAAATATTGCTTTGAACGATGAATCTTCTGGACTACAAGCATAAATACCAAATTGAATAGAACCATTACCCTTCCACATATGGAATATACGCATCTGACTGTAATTAATTCCATCAATCGATGATTCTATACAATAATCATCCTCTCTTCGACTAAATCTATACCACATAGATTTAATAGATGCATCAATAACTGTAGTAGCCCAATCAGAATAGCCATTATTCGTAACAACACTTCCTAAATGTTGAAAATGTTCATTTTCATATTCAATGGAGCATTTAAACCAATTTTCGCTATCTAAATACATAACTACTCCACATTGGTCAAAACGATGATTGCTTTCAAATTCAGTTTTTACTATAAAAGAAAAGTATTTTTCATTAGTTTTAATTTGCAAAACAGGCGCGTTATCATTCCTAAAATTGTAATAGGTTCTTTGCCATAAGTCAGTATGAGGTTCTGTCATAATTTCTATTTTGTTTTCAGTAATGCTATAGTTTTTAGGTTCTCTTATCCATTTTAAATCGTTACTATTAAATTCCATATTTTTCCTCACGTATCAAACCTCCGCAACTGTTTATGGTTATATTATACCCCAAAATCAAAAATCTTAATCAATTATCAACAATGAAATAGAACAGAGCCAAATGATGAAATTATGTTTCAACAAATAAGCACTAAAAAATAAAACCTGCAACGGTGTGCCAATAGCAGCCGAAAGCATTTACTTTTTTTGTCAGGAAATCAATAATGGAAGCTTGACCGGAGGATAGCGGGCGAATGGGGTGGGATCTTCGGTGAAGGGTACTGTCACCGGAGGACATTTGGAAGACGCGGCTGCAACTCCTGCCAAGACCGCCTAATCGGAGAAGAACGAGATAACCGGAGTCCCACCTCCGGCCAAGGCGGCGCTAACCGGAGGACTGAGTAACGCAGCGCGCAAACATGAACCAAAAACCACAAGCATCCCGGCTATATTTGAGCTAGGACACTTGTGGTTTTTGCTATTTCTGCTATGCAAAGAATGCTAATCCCATTCTTCCAATCAGCATTAGAATTTCGATGATGACAACAATGCTGCCGATTTTGAACAACCAGCCGTTCACGACACCGTTCGCGCTGCACAAACCGAGGCGGGTGCCGCCTGGGAGCGGATAAAATAGCTTCACGCGCTTATGGTTCAGCGTATCGATCGCAATATGGGAAGCCATCGCAACCGCGAAATAAGGAACCAAGAGCGGAGATAAAATATAGACGGCCATGCTCAGCAAGGCCAGTCCAAGTATGGAATGAAGGAACGATCGATGTGGTTGTTCCTTTCCGAAGATGCAGATGCCAAAAAAAATGACGGATCCGAAAAAAATCCGGGAGTACGAGCTGTCATTCAAAATAGCGGAAAAGATTCCGAGTGACCATCGGGACTCGGCGAAGGCCAACAGTACCGATACTGCCAGGATCAAACCGAGAATACAGTCCAGTGTCTGGTGGGATTCCGAGGTGCTTACATCGATGTCGCTGATGACGGACCCGACGACTGCAACGCCCAGACAGATAAAGAGTTCTTTCAGCGTGGAAGGTTGCGTAACCAACAGGCTGGCGGCGGTCCCTACCGCTACGTGTGTTTTTCCAGTCATGATGAATCCTTTCAAAAATGAAATAAGCGAGAACGTTTGTTCCTGCCGTTGTTATCATATCTGATTCAGGGTAAAAAAGAAACAAAAACCTTGTGGCCCAGATGATACACTTTCCAATATTCGAGGATCTGTTTTATCTATCAGCCTTGTTCGATTTTGTATGTTATCCAAATAGTAAGTGAGATGGTACTCTTTCCTTATCAAATTTTAATAAACAGGGGGAACAAAAATGCCAAATCAATTATTCAAAGTGACATCAACCAGTCTGAACGAAAATTACCAGGTGATCAACAAGGCCAGAGGCAAATCCATCGTGTTGGATGAGCCAGAAGCTTTCGGAGGTACGGATATCGGCTTGAGTCCGGTGGAAGCGTTGCTTGCCGGATTGGGCAGCTGCAAAGCCATCGCTGGGCGGATGTTTGCCGAAAAACTCGGCATCAAACTGCATGAACTCGAGATTGAAGTGAGCGGTAACCTGAACACGGATGGATTCTTGGGCGATGAGAATGTCAAAATCGGCTTCACTGACATTCATGCGGTCTACCGCGTCAAAGCTGATAATACGGAAGCGGAGATCAACCATTTCGTGGAGTTTGTGGAATCGCATTGCCCGGTTGGTGACACATTGATCAATCCTGCCAGCATCAGTTTTGATACAACGATCCTTTGATTTAACAAAAAAGCAAAAGCCCAAATCGCATTCTGCACTTACCGCAGAATGTGATTCGGGCTTTTTGAATTGAACGAATCGGATGCATGGGGGTCCTTACGTCCGGCGAACGAAGCTACATCGGAGATGAAGGGTGAAATAAGTATCCAGCACCGGTGAACGACGTTTAATCGGAGCTGACCAATTAATCGGAGTCCTCAACTCCGCTAAGGATACCCCTCGCCGGAGTTGGAGAACTCAAATCACAACAGCCAAACAGCCAAACACCCAACAACTGATTGTCACATCCTTTCTCAGCCTGTTTTTCTCTGAGCCTCTTCCTGCACCAATCCAAGGAAATAATCCGAGGCTTTCGAAAACACCTGATACTTTTTCCAGACGAAATGAAGCCCGACTTCAAGTCGCGGTTCCAACGGGCGGAAGCACAAAGCGCTGCCTTCACCGGTATGGATGATGCCATCCAAGCACAGCGCATAATGACTGTTTTCCTCCACCAGCAGGGAAGCGTTGTACAGGAGATTATAGGTGGTGACGATGCTCAGGCTGCGTTCGTTTCCTCCGAGCCAACCTGCGAGTTCGTTTTTGACCAGCATCTGGTTCGAGCAGATGACCGGTTTGCCCCGCAGGTCCTTCGGTGTGATGCTATCCAAAGCTGCCAGCGGACTGTCTTTCCTCATCAGGACGCCCCAGCTATCCTTTGTCGGTAATTTGATGAAATCATATTTGGTCATGTTCGTCGGCTCCACAAGCACGCCGAAATCAAGCAAGCCTTTGTCCAACCGGTCCGTGACGTCCTCGGCATTGCCGCTGAATAGATGGAATTTGAGCAGCGGGTGTTCCGCTTGGGCTCTGCTGATAGCGCGCGCAATGATCCGCATGCCCTCGGATTCGCCCCCGCCGATATAGATGTCCCCGCTGAATTCGGTAGCGTCCGCATTCATTTCCGACTCGGTTTTCTCCACGAGCTGGATGATTTCCTCCGCCCTCTTTCTGAGCAGCATGCCGTCAACCGTCAAAGAGATCTTGCGGTTGCCTCTGATGAACAGCTGCTTGCCGAGCTCCTCTTCCAGTTCCTTCATTTGTCTGGAAAGGGTAGGCTGCGTGATATGCAAAAATTCCGCCGCCCCGGAAATGCTCTGTTCTCTTGCAATCGTCAAAAAATACTGCAGCACTCTGAGTTCCATTTGATCAACTCCTTCAGCACTATTTTAGCGCTTCTTGCTATGCCTTTCAAGTATGCCAAGATATCAGATATAGGTATTTGATGTTCTTGCTGAACCGATGTATTCTATTCTCAAGAGGAGTGATACGAGTGGAAATAACCGAAGAAATGCTGATCACAAATCTGAAGGATGCAGGCTGTACCGACGAGACCATCGCTGCTTTCCTGCAATACCGTCAAACGAACGAACAGGCGAAACAAAAGAATTTGCTGAAGAAGCACAGAAGCATTTTACTCGATAGGATCCATGAGGACCAGAAAGCAATCGACTGTCTGGATTATCTTCTCTACAAACTCAAATAAACAACAAACCAGGAGGAAAAAACATGATCGGATCAATCGCAGGAATTCTGACGACATTGTCATTCGTACCACAAGTTATCAAAGTTTTGCAGACAAAGGATACAAAGGCCATTTCGCTGGGGATGTACCTCATGTCAGTGATCGGCATCTTCCTATGGATGGTGCATGGATATGTAATGGGGGACATGGCACTTCTAGTCGCCAACCTCATCACTTTCTGTTTGGCCTTGGTCATTCTGATCGCCAAATTGAAGTATAAATAAGCAATTTCGGTCAGCTTATGCTGATCCTTTTTTGTTTTGGGGGAAAGTCGCTTATAATGGATGAGAGAGGTGGTTCAATCATGTTGGAAGAATTGGCGTTTGAAATAGCGAAAGCCGCGCATGCCGGACAGACGGACAAAGCCGGGCTTGATTATATCCTGCATCCGCAGCAAGTGGCTGCGATGGTGACGACGGATGAGGAAAAGGCTGTCGCGCTGCTGCATGATATCATCGAGGATACGGAGGTGACAGCCAACGATTTGCTGGCCAAGGGATTGCCTGACAACATTGTCGAAGCTGTGGAAGCATTGACCAAAAAATCCGGCCAAAGCTACAGTGATTATTTGGCAAACGTCAAAAAGAACGGACTGGCCACTACCGTGAAGCTGGCTGATCTGAAGCACAATTCGGATTTGGGCCGTTTGGAGAAGGTCACCAAAAAGGATAGGGATCGGGCAGAAAAATACCGCAAGGCGATTGCATATTTATCGGAGTGACAAAAAGAAAAATGGACCAGCAATTCCCTAGAAGGAGGATTTGCTGGTCCATTTTGTGTCATCAGGAGCTGAAATGCTAAGATTTGCCCGTTTCAGCGATAATCAACTTGATGCATGCCTCGACACTGCGCAGCATCGGATTGTCAGACCGATAGATCACTCGCGTCTTGATTTTCAACGATTCGACCGGCGTCGCCAGGATGGTGATACGCCCTGCGAGGATGTCTTCTTTGATGACGTCTTCCGACAGGATGGCGACACCGGTGTCCTTCAGCAAAGCTTGGCGGATCATTTCGAGACTGTTGAAGGTCATCCGATTCTGTTCGGACAGGCCATTTCTGTGCATAAATTCCTGCAGGAAGCTGCTGTAGGAGGATTCTGATTTGTAGAACAGCAAGGGCGGTTGCAGATCGGGTTCTCGTCGCATGCGACTGGCCAAAGCGGTTGAAGCGACCAAGTAAATGTTGTCTTCCCGGAGCAACCGGTCGCGCACGCCGATCGTTGTGTAATTGGCGCTCAGTATTCCGATATCGTATTGCTTATCGCGCACGCCTGAAAATATCAGCTTGGCGTTTTCGGCGGTGTCGATTTCGATTTCGATGTCAGGAAACCGCTCGTAGGCCTTTGCGAAAAACCCCGAAAGGTTCATTTTCATGTAATTCAGATCCCCTACAATCCGCAACCGGAGTTTTTCTTCGGACAAGTTCCGCACCTTTCCCAAGGCTTCCTCATACAGGCTGAATATTTGGGAGGAATACTCGAACAAGGCTTCCCCGGCGCTTGTCAGGAACAGCTTCCGGCCGGCCCGGATGAACAAATCCTGCTCCAGATCCGCTTCCAATTTTTTGATCTGTTTGGTGATCGCCGGCTGGCTCAGTCCGAAATGCTGGGCGGTTTTGGAAAAACTCAAATATGTAGCGCAATAATGAAACGTCCGTAGCTGTGGCAGACCCATCCCAATCCCTCCATGTCAGGTTAATTTCCATTCAGTATAACCTGATGTTATGGAAAAAGGTTAGGTATGTAAGGAAGTCGCGAATCCTGTCAGGTAATGTCACATATCCGGGAAAAGCCGCAACTATTCAAAAATCATCTGCAACACCTGTAGGGACGGAAAGGCATCGTTTTCAGCAATTTACACCAAGTGGCTGACTCTGAAAATGTTGCTTATACTTTGAATCAGATATGAGCAAAGCAAGGGTCCGCGCTGGATGGCAAAGATCGATAGCCGTTCATCCGAGTCCGCAAATGCATCAACTGAACGGAGGGAGCTTATGTACGTCGCGAACGGAACAGGCAGGCTTGAAAAGGTTTTGCTGTCAAAACCCAGTCATGTCCATCAGGCAGAACAAATCAACGAAATTTCAAAAAAATGGGACCTGCAGCAGATAGATGAAAGCCGCATCCAAAAGGAATTCCAGGAACTCCATTCATTATATGAAAGCTTGGGCATCTCAGTCGAGCTAATGGAAAAGGATGAAATCCTTCCGCATGCTGTGTTTTCCCGGGACTTTGGGGGTTGCGTGAACGAAGGCTATATCCTCGGGAAATTCAAAAATGATATCCGCTTGTCGGAAACCGAAGCCTACGAAGTGAAGATGGCCGAGCTGGGCGTTCCGCTGTTGGGGGAAGTGTCAGGAACGGGCGTCTTTGAGGGCGGGGATTTTGCCTTCTTGGACGAACGCACGGTTGCCATCGGTATGTTGGACCGGACGAACGCGGAGGGATTCGGACAGATTAAGAGGATTCTGAAGCCTTTGGGGTATGATGTGCATCCCGTTGAAATGGATCCGCGTTACCTCCATTTGGACATGTGCTTCAACTTGGTAGCTCCCAAGCTTGCAATCGGCTATGCATATTTGCCTGAAACTTTCATAGCGTTGTTGAAAAAAATGGAAATCGAATTGATCACCGATGACGAACATGCGATTTTCCGTCATGGCTACAATGTCCAGGCAATCGGCCGCAATGAAGTGATTTCCTTGGGCCGGAACCGGGGCATCAATGAAAAGATGCGCAAGAAAGGACTCACCGTCCATGAAATCGAATTGACCGAGTTGCTGAAATTAGGGGGAGGCATCCATTGCATGACCTTCCCACTGAAAAGAGTGCATGCATAGGGGGAAACGATATGTACGAAACAATCAATAATCTGCCGCAACCGCAGCAAATTGAAGTATTGGCAAAAGAACTCGTCCAGATCCCGAGCGTCAACAGTTCGGCTCATGGTGAAGTGGATATCTGCAGGCGTGTCGCCGAGATTCTGTCGAGTTTCCCTTATTTTCAGGAGCACCCCGATCTGGTTTGGGAGACGCCGTTGTTGAATGATCCATTGCAGCGGAGAAATGTGTTCGCATTTCTTCCCAAAGCCGATTCGAAGAAAATCGTCCTGCTGCATGCCCATATCGATACGGTCGGCATCGAAGACTTCGGAAAGCAGAAAGCAGATGCTTTTTCGCCGGAGCGCCTGTTGCGCTTTTTTGAGAATTACGAAGCAGATGCTGACGTTCAAAGCGACGCATTGTCAGGCGAATGGGCATTCGGGCGCGGTATGCTGGACATGAAGAGCGGGATGGCGGTGCATCTGGCAAACCTGCTGCGTTACTCATTAAATTCGCAAGAACTTCCATTCAACCTTTTGCTGATGGGGAATCCCGTGGAAGAGAACGATCATACCGGCGTTATCGCTGCTTTGCCGGAGCTGTTGGCGTTCAAGCGGAAAGGGTACGAGTTCATTGTTGCGGTCAATACTGATTTTGTTTCGCCTTTGTTTGAGGGCGACGACACGCGCTATCTGTATACGGGCGCTGCCGGAAAAATCCTCCCTTGTTTTTACATCAAAGGCCGGGAAACGCATGTGGGCAGCACGTTGCAGGGCATCGATCCGACGCTGCTTTCCAGCGCCATCAACTTGGCGATCAACACGAACCCAGACTTGTGCGAGCTGATCGACGACGAAGAAGTCTTGCCGTCATCCGCTCTGCAGCAGCGGGACTGCAAAGACTTCTACAATGTCCAAACGGCTAAAGTGGCACACCTCTACTTCAACACGTTTCTGTACGAACGCTCCGTTACGGATGTGCTGTCGATATTGCGCGGTGCAGCCGAGGAAGCCGTCCGGAAAGTGACGGAAAAACTGGACGCCCGGCTGGCTGAATACCGTGCCAGAGTGGGTGTTCCGATCGGTACGATCGACCACGAGGTGAGCGTCCTGCTTTTCGAAGATTATTTGCGCGAGTGCTCGCAAAAGGGCGTCGATACGGCTGCGATCATAGCGGGAAATTTGGAGAAATACGGCCAGGAGGATAAACGCGCTTTCGGCTTTAGGCTGGTCGACGCATTGGAGCATGCGACAGGGGATGATGCCGCCAAAGTTATCCTCTTCTTGGCACCGCCGTTTTGTCCGCATAACGGCATCGAACCGGATTCGCCGGTTGACCATGCCATTTCAGCCGCGATGGAAAAAATCGGGGCAGAGCACGGCCAGACGTTCAAAAAACGGCGCTTCTTTCCGTTCCTTTCCGACAGCAGCTACCTGTCGATGAGCGAAACCAAGGAGGAAATCCTGACATTGATCCAAAATTTTCCGGGTATGGAAAGCATTTACCCGCTGCCTACCGATGATATCCAGGAACTTTCGATTCCTGCGGTTAATCTGGGGGTCTATGGGAAAGGGGCGCACACTTGGAAGGAAAGGGTATATAAGCCATACTCCTATGAGGTTCTGCCCCGGTTGATCCGGGAAGTCATTGCGCATCTGTCGCGTGGACAGGAAAATCTTGAGGTCAGCAGTGACAGGCGATTATCCGGAAGTTTAGGCAAGCCGTGATCACGGTTATTTTCTGAACCGCAGATGCCAAGTCAAGCCGATCAGATGGGCCAAGTATACGATCAGCAGCACGATGCGCAGCGTTGTGCTGTCGGTCAGCGCAAAAGGAATCGTAAAGACAAAGAGCATCATGACGAACATCCGGATCATGCCCGCGTTCGTGATGTTTTTCTTTACCAAGGGCTCAACGATGTATTGCTTGTATTTATCCGACTCGGTGAATTGTCGGTGCAGACGTTCCGAGCTGTGGAGCCAGAAAAAACCGGTCAACAGATAGAAAACAGTTGTAGGCAGGAAAGGTAGGAACATCCCGATGGTCCCGAGAGCGAACGTCAATGAACCCAACGCTATATATAAATATTTTTTCAAATAAGTGTTCTCCTTTAAATCCAATAAGTACCAGATTAATCCATTGCTTATTGTTGATGATATTTCTGATAGGACAATTGTTTGTGTATACTGTTTATATAGTATATTACACTCAGGAGAGCAAGGGTATTAGGGAACTCCTGATGAATCAATGGGAGTGGCTTTTGTGAAGGGAAAAAATGTTATTTACCTTGATTTACTCTTTGTTATTTTTGGAATCAGTCTATTTCTGCCTTGGATCCTTATTCCGAACTATGAGACGTTTGCACTGGATCCGACATCCGAGTATCAGTTTTATTCGCAAAACTATTTTATTTTATTTCTATTCGTTCTGAGCTTTGTAACGTATTTTCTGCTTTTCAGGTTCAGGAAAGCCAAAGTGCTGCTCTTGCTGGCGGCGGAACTGATTTTTTTGGCGGGTATCATCCTGTTTCCACTGCTGGCCAACGGACTGATATTCCTCGACGTCGTGCTCTATGGGTATTATGTTGCCGTAACCACCTTGTTGACTTTGATTGTTTATCTGATGGTTTTGTATTTCAGCTGGCATGAGCAGCTCTCATAATATTTTTGCTGAACTGTGTGCGGGGATTAACGCTTTTCCTCCGCACGTTTTTTGTTTTTTTGTTTTGTAGAGCTTGGCTTATTCTGTTTAGAGAAAGCGTTTGTATATTTTGACAAATCTTTTTATTCGTGATATTATTCTTTCGAAATCGAAATAAAAAAGGGAGGTGTTACGATGCCCGCAACAGATCGCGATACTTTGAAGGCCCTTACAGTGTTATTTAAATCATCTCAACATGTACAGGACAAACTGAAGAAAGATATGATGAAGCAAGGACTGAATTTTTCGGAATTCGCCGTGATGGAATTGTTGTATCATAAAGGGGAGCAGCCGATCCAAAACATCGGGAAGAAAGTCTTGCTTGCCAGTAGCAGTTTGACGTACGTTGTCGATAAATTAGAGAGCAAAGGGCTGGTACAACGCATCCCATGTGCAACCGACCGCCGCGTTATTTTTACAGCCATTACCGAAGAAGGACGCAAATTGATGGACCGCATTTTCCCGTTGCATGCTGCTTATATCGCAGAAATATTTTCTGTCCTTTCAGATAAAGAAGTAGAAACATTCATCGACTTGGCCAAACGAGTAGGATTCCATGCCGAAAATTTGGAGCATTGATAACTATCCAGCTTAAAAAAATCAGGGACTCCTTCAGCATTGAGCTGTGAAGTCTCTTTTTTTGCGCTTTTTTATACCGGAACGGTCACTTTTTCCGGATGCAATCCCTATACATATGGTAAAATAGGCAGTATCAGACAAAAAGGAAAGATGACAGTGAAGAATAAGAAAATAACCAAAACAAATGCGATGCGCATGCTGGATAAACAGAAGTGCGCCTATACAGTCCATGAATATGCTTGGTCAGAAGACCACCTCGATGCGCTGTCAGTTCTCGAGAAAATGAGCCAAGATGCCGGCGCGGTCTACAAAACTATCGTAACGGTCGGGGATAAAACCGGCGTCGTCGTTGGGGTCATCCCGGCGCAGCATGAATTGGATCTGAAAGCTTTCGCGAAAGTCAGTGGCAATAAACGGATCGAAATGCTTCCTTTAAAGGATTTGGAAGCGACGACCGGTTATATCCGGGGAGGCTGTTCGCCGATCGGGATGAAAAAAGCCTTCCCTACTTATTTGTCACATCATATTCTTGATGAAAAGAGCGTGCTGGTGTCAGGCGGCAAACGCGGCACACAGATTGAGATTAGTCCCGCCGACCTGATGGCGGTAGCGCATGCTAAAGTTGAAGAAATCACAAAAGAGAAAGATGAATGAAGCACGTTCCTCTTTGTCGACGGAAAAGGAGAACGTATCATGAAAAAGTTGCATATCTACCATATCAATGATCTGCATTCGCATTTTGATAATTGGCCGAAAATCCGGCGCTTTTTGTTGGAAAAGAAAGCCCTCCATGAAAAAAATGGAGAAGAGGTGCTGCTTTTCGATATCGGTGATGCCTGCGACAGAGTGCACCCTTTGACGGAAGCCACCAACGGCAAGGCGAACATCGAATTGCTGAACCAAATTCCGTTCGATGCCGTTACAATCGGAAATAATGAAGGAATCGGCAATGACAAGCGGCAGTTGGATGAACTCTATGATGATGCCGAATTCCCTGTCGTGTTGGCGAACCTATACGATCCGGAAACGGATGCTTTGCCAACTTGGGCGCAGCCGTATCTGATCAAAACACTGGCCAGCGGTCTGAAAGTCGGAATCATCGGATTGACAGCGCCACTTTATCTCAGCTATGTCCCGAACGGCTGGGATCCCAAGGAGTCGGATGAGGTCCTGCCGAAAATTTTGTTGAAAGTGGCGCCGTCCGTCGATTTGATCATCCTTTTGTCGCACGTCGGTATCATCGAGGACATCCACATCGGCGAAATGTACCGTTCCATTCCGATCATTATCGGAGCGCATACCCACCATGTCCTCCCAGAAGGCAAACATGTGGATGATTCCTTGCTGCTGGGGGCAGGAAAGTTCGGGAAATACATCGGTCATGTCACGGTCAGCTATGATTCGGACCGGATTCTGGACCGTAAAGCCGAGCTGATCGAAGCAGCGGACTTGCCGGAAGAACCCAGCGATAGGGCGGAAGTCGCTGAACTGCAAGAACGTGGAGAAGCGCTACTGCAAGCGATCCCTATTGCTGACAACCCTGAAAGGCTTTTGACGGATGAAGGGCACATCAATGAACTGTTGCTGCTGGGTTTGGATGCCGTGACCGAATATGCCGATACACCATTCGGCATTCTGAACTCCGGACTATTCCTTGCGGATCTTCCGGAGGGCATCATCACGAAAAACCATCTGCATCAAATTTTGCCGCATCCGATGCGCTTGTTGGAATGCACGCTGACGGGACGGGATTTTAAAGTTATGATCGATGAAATGGAATCGCAGCGCAAAGAACTGATGACGAAGGAAATAACCGGCATGGGTTTCCGGGGAAGGATTTTCGGGGAACTCTGCTATCGTGGCTTTGAGGTAGAGCCTGTCACGAAGCGAGTGATGGTGGAAGGCAGGGAGCTTTCCGATGAGGAGGATATCACCTTTGTGACGGTGGACCATTTCCGCTACATCAGCTATTTCCCGACTATCGAAAACGAAGGCCGCAGCCGCTTGTTGTTTCCGTATTTCCTTCGGGATGTTTTCGGCCTGCATTTGGAAGAAAAATTTCCTATTACAAGAGAAAAGTGAGGTGCTATCGTGGATAAAAAGGAATTATTGGATGAATCATTGAAAACGCAAGTGGATGCCTTACTGGAAACTATTGCGGATGATAGTGAATCGGTTACAAACGACCGTAAAGAAGAGGAAGAAATTGTCAGTTTACTTGATGACAACCGTCTTTTGGTAGGTACCCAAGAATACGAATTGAGCATCAATCATCGGGAAGGCTTTGATTCTGAAGCGTTAGCCGGAAGATATACGTCCATTTTGAGTAAGTATGATTATATCGTTGGGGATTGGGGCTATGAACAACTTCGGCTGAAAGGCTTCTACAGAAACAACAACAGCAAGGTCTCCCAGGACAAGAAAATCAGTTTCCTGGAGGATTATCTCTATGAATACTGTAATTTTGGCTGTGCTTATTTCGTGATCGAAAAAACGCGTTCTGATAAAGAGAAAATCACAAAAACGAAGCGCAATCGTAAACGCAAGAATCGGGAAGCAAACAAAGAAGAACTTCAGGTAGATACAACTGTCCAAACAACTGTGCAGCCTACTAAGACTTCAGCACAACCAAACAAAAATAAAGAATCCAGAAATACCGAAAGACCGAAAAGCCAAGGGAAGAAAAAAGGTTTTGTGGTCAAAGATGTGAATGCGAAGGACTCCCAGCCGAAGGACAAACCGAAACCGACGACAACCAGACCTGCCAAGGGCGAGAAGAAAAGTTTCCAAATCAAAAAGATAGAGCAGTCATCAGGAGGAGAACATCATTAAAAAGTATAAAGGTTATTTAATCGATCTCGACGGAACCGTGTACAAAGGTGCAGAGCGCATTCCGACGGCGGAAATCTTCGTCAAAGAACTACAGGATAAAAATATTCCATTCCTGTTCGTCACGAACAACGCAACTAAGACGGCAAAAGAAGTGAAAGAGAATCTATTGCAAAACTTCCAGATTGATGTGACGGAAGACCATATTTACACAAGCGCCATGGCGGCATTGGATCATCTTAACGAATTGAATATCGGCAAGAAGGTGATGGTAATCGGTGAAGCCTCATTGAAACAGGAAGTGGAATCTGCGGGCTTCGAGATGGTCGATGAAGATCCTGATTTTGTCCTGCAGGCGTTGGATCGCGGGGTGACGTATCCGCAATTGGAGGCAGCTTGTTTGGCTATCCAAAAAGGCGCCACATTTGTAGCGACCAACCCGGACACTAATTTGCCGACCGAACGAGGCTTTATTCCTGGAGCAGGCGCCTTGACAGCCTTTCTGAAGGCGTGTACCCAACAAGAGCCGCTGATCATCGGCAAACCTTATCCAACGATCATGGCCGGTGCCATCAAAAGGATGCAGCTGGAGAAAGAGGATGTCATCATGGTTGGGGATAACTATAATACGGATATCCTGGCGGGAATACATTACGGCGTGGACACTTTGATGGTTCTGACTGGATTTTCACAGTTGGTCGATATCGATGGGAAAGCTGAGCAGCCGACTTATATCGTCAATGATCTGTCCGAATGGGAAGTGTAGCGATGGCTCAGAAGCTGAAATATTTTTCCGGATACACAGCCATTTTTTTGTTGGTGTTGAGCGCAAGTGTCGCCTTTACGATCAACTTTACACCGCTCTATAGCTTTGACATCGATTACCTGAACATTGAACAAATGACCGGTTTTTCGAAAGACGTCATTCTGGATAATTACCGTATCCTGATGCAGTATCTGAACTTGCCGTGGATTTCGGAATTGAGGATGCCTGATTTCCCTGCATCCGAGAGCGGTCTGTTCCATTTTCATGAGGTGAAAAGATTGTTCCTGTTGGATTACGCTATAATGGGTGTGTCTGCCGCTGCAACCGCATTGTTTTTGCGGATGGTGAAAAAAGAACAGGGTTATTGGCGGATGCTGAATCCGTTACGGCTGATGATTGCAGCTCCATTAGTGGCTTTAGCTGTGATTTTTATGAACTTCGACCGTCTCTTTGTCGCGTTCCATGGAGTCTTCTTCAACAATGATGCCTGGATTTTTGATGCGCGGACAGATCCGATCATTTTGGCATTGCCCCAGGACTTCTTCATGCACTGCTTTGTGGTGGTCTTTGTAATGCTTGAACTGGTCCTTGTGCTGTTGTACTTCTGGGTACGCAGAAAAGTGAAAAATACGTAAAACAAACGAGCTTGAACTGCTATCCAGAATGATAGCAATTCAGGCTCGTTTTGTCTTGATGGGTGCTCCAACGTACGGGTGTCTAAACGCGAATCATCACGCTCTATTTCATTATGTCGCTTTTGTTTGGGTTGTCGTGGGCGATGCGGCTGGCGGCGGCTGCAGCGATGGCGCCTACGATGTCATCTAGGAAAGTGTGGCACTCTGAATCGGATTTGTCGTTCAGTTTTTGCAATATGCCAGGTTTTACTTTATCGATATAACCGTAGTTTGTAAAACCGATGGAGCCGTATACGTTGACGATGGAAAGGGCAAGGATTTCATCTATGCCGTATAGACCTTCATCGTTTAGGATGATATCTGCCAACGGTTGGGAGAGTTTGCCTTCTTCGGCAAGCTTATCCAGCTCGATTCCGGTGATGATTGTGTTTTGGACTTCCCGCTTCAGGAATACAGCCGTAACATTTTCGATGCATTCTTCCATTGTCAGATTTTCTACATAGGATTTTTGGAGATGCAAAACGAGGTCGGCGATATCCTCGACGCTCACGCCGCGTTCTTTCATTAAAGCCACCGCTCGTGCATGCAACTCACTGTCTGATTTGACCATATTAATGCCTCCCGCTTTCGTATTTGATAGCTTCATTATAAAGGAATGGTCATGGAAAACAAAAGAAGAGGCTTCTGGCTTCAATGCAAAAAATCTGCTACACACAAGATAGCGTTTTGAGGGTATTGGGTGCTGGCGTTTCCGGTGGTGTGGATCGGCAATCAAAATTCAGATGAGCTGCCCAGGGCGATGACCAATTCATCAAATAGGTGAGGTGGTTCCGACAATTTGATTCCGTAGTAAGCTGAGATTATCGAATGTCGAGAAACATTCAACAATTTGACATCATTTCAGATCGAAATCGTCTAATGGCTACGGAACATCCAACAAATTGGCTTCGCAATCAAAAAGGGCCATCCCTCAAGGAGACGGCCCTACATATAACTAAAATAGGCTGGTGCTGTGCATCGGCTGGACGCGTGTGTCGGGATTGATGTAGACCATCGCGTTGTTGACGGCAATGGGAGCTTCACCGAAACCGGTGGCGATCAGTTTGACCTTTCCGGAGTATGTTCCGATGTCTCCGATGGCGTAGACACCCGGGATAGTGGTTTCCATCTTCGAGTTTACTACGATGGCATTGCCTTGGACATCGAATCCCCATTTCTTCATGCCGCCGATGGAAGACGAAAAGCCGTAATTGATCAAAAAGTCATCTACTTCCAGTTCTAACGTGTTATCTTTACGGGCTTCCTGAAGGGTAACGCTCGTCAGGAATTCGTCGTTTCCGTTGACACTGACCGGCACAAAAGGGGTCATGATCTCAATCGTCGATTCTTGCAACAGGTGTACGCTGTGTTCTTGGGCGCGGAATTGCGGCCGTCGATGGATCAGATAGACTTTTTTGGCTATCGGTTCCAAGGTCAATGCCCAATCCACTGCCGAATCTCCACCGCCGCAGATGGCGACCGTCTTGTCGCGGAAACTTTCGATGTTGTTCACGAAATAGTGGAGATTGGTGTTCTCGTACCTATCAGCGTGCTCTATTTCCAGTTTCCGCGGTCGGAAAGCGCCGTTGCCTGCGGATATGATCACCGCCTTCGAATAATGGCGATTTTTGGTCGTTTGGATTTCGAAGATGCCTTCCGCATTTTTTTCGAGTTCAAATGCTTCTTCGCCGAAAACCAACTTCGTATCGAAGCGGTCCATCTGCGCCTTCAGGTTAGTGACAAGGTCGCCTCCCGAGATTGCGGGGTAACCCGCTATGTCATATATATTCTTTTCAGCATACAGCATGCCGGGTTGGCCGCCGAGCTGGGGTAAAGCTTCTATGATTTTGACTTTGGCTTGTCGGAGTCCGGCGTAGAATGCGGTGAACATGCCGACGGGGCCACCGCCGATGATGGTGATGTCGTATATATCTTTATCTGTCAATTTTCTTCCTCCGTTGTTTCTATTCCGGGCGAACGCATCGCCCAGAGAGGTATCAGATTTGCGCGTAGAACAATCTGACGATGAATGTCACGAAAATACCGGTCAACAGTCCGACGAATACTTCGGAAGGTTTGTGGCCAAGGTATTTTTTGACAGCCATTTCTTCAGGGTGGATTTTCTCCTCCGCTTCTTCAGCAATCAGTTCCTGCTCGTTCTTAGGGAACTTGAGTGACAAACGGGTCAATTCTTTGATGGCATCAATGAGGACAATCCCCTGCTCGCCACTCTGACGACGAACCCCCATCGAGTCGAACATGACGATGACGCCAAAAGTCGTAGCGATAGCCACATAACCTGAACCAATCCCGTATTGAAGGATGAGTGCTGTTATCAATGAGCTGACGGCAGCCGAGTGGGAACTGGGCATTCCGCCAGTGGTCGTAACAATCGACAAGGAAGTTTTCTTGTCCTTTGATAAAATTGCAATCGGATATTTTAAAGCTTGGGTGAACATGATAGCTGCCAGGGAACAAATCAGTGGGAAATTCTCGAAAATCATCATTATTTTTCATCCTTCACTTAAAGAGCTACTTTTCATTTATGATAACATGAATCGATAGATACAGCCTAATGAAAAAGAAAAAACGGCCTGAATTTTCATTTTTGGATAATCGGGGGATTAATCTTCTGCATCTTGTGGTAAAATGTAAAAAAAAGGAGGATGAATAATGAGCTTATTTCCACAATTACAATCAACAGAAAACGATAAGAAAGTCATTATGAAAACAAATAAAGGGGATATCACGATCCGTTTGTTCCCTGACTTGGCACCGAAAACAGTCGAAAACTTCTTGGGTTTGGCTGAAAGCGGCTATTATGATGGCATCATTTTCCACCGCGTCATTGACAACTTCATGATTCAGGGCGGCGACCCTACAGGAACTGGAATGGGCGGTTCAAGTGTTTGGGGCGAATCTTTTGAAGATGAATTCTCGATGAATCTGTTCAACCTCAACGGCGCATTGTCGATGGCGAATGCTGGCCCGAACACAAACGGAAGTCAATTTTTCATCGTCACCGCTAAAGAAGTTCCGATGACCATGTTAGCTCAATTGGAAGCGGGCGGCTGGCCGAAAGAAATCGTCGAGGCATATGCTGCAAACGGCGGTACACCTTGGTTGGATCAAAAACATACCGTATTCGGACAAGTGGAAGCCGGCATGGAAACCGTCTACGCTATCGAAGGCGTGAAAAAAGGCGCTCAAGACAAACCAGTCGAAGACGTTGTCATCGAGAGCATCACGATTTTATAATCGTGTAGAAGGGGCAAAAAAAGCCCTTTTTCTTCATGAATCAGGATATCTTGATTTCGTCTCACCTAACGCTACTGAGCGTTTTCAGGGTAGGGATCGCAATGACGCCGCCTAAGAGTTGCTTCTGATCAAAGTTGCATCAGAAATTCTATCCTTTCATCTGGGCACGTGGTATAATTATCTGGTACTGTGAGGGGAATTAAGAATGAAAATGGAATATAAAATCGGAGACATAATTGAAGGCAAGGTAACAGGAATCCAATCATATGGTGTTTTTATTTCATTAGACAAAAATACGCAAGGCCTGATCCATATATCCGAATGCAGGCATGGGTATGTGACCAATCTTGATGAATTCATTCAAATCGACGATGAAGTAGAAGCCAAAATCATAGATATCGATGAGTATACAGGTAAAATAAGCCTGTCTCTCAGGGCTATGGAAAAGTTGGCAACTCCGTGTTATCCGGCAAAAAGAAAGAAAAGGAAAAGACGATACTTACCGCAGATTGGTTTTGAGACCTTGAAAGAAATGATGCCTACCTGGATCGAAGAGGCCAAAGAAGACGAAAAAGTCAGGAAATCGACAGGGAATAGTCCTGTCTATACGACTTCCGGTGAAAGGGGACATTCATGATGATAAAAGAAAACATAGTAGCAGGGACTATTATGGTCACTAATGAGGCAGAGGAAACGTACTTTCTGGTCAATACAGAAAATAGAACCTACAGCCTACCTAGTGTGAACTTATCCGAAAGCGGTAAATCCCCTTTAGGATCTATAATGGAAGTCTTGCTGGCGCATGTTGGCATTGAATCTGAGTCTTTGCGATTGCTTGACTTGACGAACATGAAGGGCAATGGCAAAAATATGCCCCTGTTTGTTTTCGATTCATTGGAAAAACCTTCCGATTTGGACAGCTTACTGAACGAACCAGGCAAGTTTGCATGGAAAAAATCTTCGGAAATCTCGGAAATACTTACTGAACTGGAATTGGATAGTGTACCTATTTACCATTAAAGTCGCTTATTTCTGTTCGGTGATCATTTTATAAAAACAAATTAGGAGGATATTAAATGTCACACATTCAATTTGATTACTCTAAAGCTTTGAAATTTTTTGCGCAACACGAATTGGACTATATCCAGTACCAAGTAACAGCCGCTGACAAAGCGCTTCGTGAAGGTACAGGCCCAGGGAACGACTTCACTGGCTGGATTGACCTGCCTAAAGATTATGACAAAGAAGAATTCGCCCGCATCAAAGCGGCAGCGAAAAAAATTCAATCCGATTCAGAGGTTTTGGTCGTTATTGGTATCGGAGGTTCTTATTTAGGTGCCCGTGCTGCAATCGACTTCCTGAACAACACTTTCTACAACGTTCAGACAACTGCAGACCGCAAAACACCGCAAATTTTCTTTGCAGGAAACAGCATCAGCTCCACTTATTTAGCTGACTTGATCGAAGTGATCGGAGACCGTGATTTCTCAGTGAACATGATTTCAAAATCAGGAACTACCACTGAACCGGCAATCGCTTTCCGCGTGTTCAAAGAATTGTTGATCAAAAAATACGGTAAAGAAGAAGCAGTAAAACGCATATACTCTACCACAGACAAAGCAAGAGGCGCAGCGAAACATGAAGCAGACATGGAAGGGTACGAAACTTTCGTAATTCCTGATGACGTTGGCGGACGTTTCACTGTATTGACACCAGTTGGCCTTCTTCCGATCGCTGTCAGCGGAGCTGATATCGATGCGTTGATGCAAGGTGCTGCTGATGCCCGTGAAGCATATATGAATCCTGATTTGGCAACGAACGTAGCCTATCAATACGCAGCTATCCGCAACATCCTGTACCGTAAAGGCAAAGTGACTGAGATTTTGGCTAACTACGAACCAGGCATGCAATACCTGTCAGAATGGTGGAAACAGCTATTCGGTGAATCTGAAGGCAAAGACCAAAAAGGTATTTACCCAACCAGCGCGAACTTCTCGACAGATTTGCACTCAATCGGCCAATCCATCCAAGATGGACAGAGAAATATCTTTGAGACGGTTGTTAAAGTTGCAAAACCACGCAAAACAATCGATATTCCTTTAAGTGCAGAAGATTTGGACGGCTTGGGCTATCTTGAAGGTAAAGACGTTGATTTCGTGAATACAAAAGCTTACCAAGGGACTTTATTGGCTCATACAGACGGCGGGGTACCAAACTTGTTGGTCACTATGCCTGAAATGGATGCTTATTCATTAGGCTACCTTGTGTATTTCTTCGAAATCGCAGTAGGTATTTCTGGTTACCTGAATGGTGTGAATCCATTCGACCAACCAGGTGTTGAAGCTTACAAGAAAAACATGTTTGCGCTTCTGGGCAAACCTGGATTCGAAGAATTGGCTAAAGAATTAAACGACAGACTATAAGTTTACCAATTGATCGGGGCGGACAATTCGTTGTCCGCCTTTTTTATATAACTAGGGAAGTATAAAATTTTTCGAATTGAAAAGTGCGTCACCATAGGTGTTTCACAGGTTTCCAAAATGTTTCATGCCATCAAATTTGATGGCCAGCTTCACGGGTAAGCCCTTCGGAAATTAGATAAATCTGTCCTATTGCTGCATGGGACGGTATTTCGAAGATAGGAAATGAACTGGCATTTAGTTTTGCGCATGACGAAAAAATGTCTGACATAAAAAAGGTTGATTCGTAGCTGTTGACAAGGCTTACATTTTTGTGGTAAAGTTTAGTTCCTCGGTAATCCGATGCGTTTTGTTTTTAAATCTGTTTGACACAGGTTTGGAATGATGATAGTATTATGAAGTTGTCTTTTGTAAGGCATCGGCAAGATAAGATTCATTGTTGACACCAAGATGAAACGATGTTATCATATGAAAGTTGCTGATTCATCCGGTAAACAGTTTAAAATTTAATTTTAAAAACTGTTGACAAGATGCGGTGGCCGTGATAATATGAATAAGCTATCACGTAACGAGTGATACGCGATGACCTTTGAAAACTGAACAAAGAATGAACGAACCAAATGTGCAGGGAGCTTCGATTTCGGTCGAAGCAAACGAAGGCGATACTTAGTATCGCAAACATAAAGTCAGCAAGAAATTAAGAGCTATTCAGCTTTTCATGAGGGTTTCTGTACAAGAGCCCACATTACATGAGAGTTTGATCCTGGC